>NZ_JBOEFX010000053.1:46075-48814 GCF_050633125.1 Lewinella sp. | reverse complement strand
TGTGTCTATTGTGGTAAAAAACGCCTCTATTATCTGTTAAAGTCTTGTGAAGAAAATGCTAAATTCCAGCTCCTATTTTTCTGCTTGCGTAGAATGTGCGTAATTGTATTCACTTTAGGGTAGTTGGCAATAAACCCCCAAACACTCTAAATAAAAATTTGCTGTTTTTGTTTAGTGTAGGGGCGGAGAACCATAGTTCCACCGCCCTCACTTTTTTCAACATGCTCTTAGACCTTTATAAAAATCTTCTTCGAATAAAGAACCCACGATAGTGCCAGGAAAAACAGCACATTCGTCATCGCAAAAGCAAACGAGGCAAACTTCACAGAGGCAAACGCCGGTTCATACACGCTTTCCCATAGCCAGGTCTTGGCCGTTATTTTTTCACCTGCTGCCGTCGTCCAGTTGATGGTGTAAAGGAGCTTAGCTACAATACCTGACATCACAAACACAAACAAGGCATTGGTACCATACACCACAAAAGGCTTAGTCCAGCTTTTGTACCCTTTGATGTCTACCAGCCAGTATACTGTTCCCAAAAATAACAGCGCGGCACCTGAGGTATAGAGCACGTAAGAGCTCGTCCAAATCTTTTTATTAATCGGGAAAGCCAAATCCCAAATACAGGCCAAAGCCAGTAATATTACCCCGATGGCCAACAGTCCCGCCGCTTTTTGATAACTGTCACCAGGTTTACGCAGCCATAGGCCAGCTAGTACGCCACTAATACCTGTACCAATAGCAGGTAGCGTACTCAGGAACCCTTCAGGGTCCCATGTTTTACTTTGCGACCACAAGTGCCCGCTCATAATGGTTCGGTCTAACCAGGCTCCCAGGTTTGTACTCGGCTCCAGGTTGGGGGCACCTACTCCAGGCACCGGCACCAGCGTCATCAGTGCCCAGTAGCCTAGCAGGCATCCTACGCCCGCCCAAAACAATTGGCGAGGATTCAGGTATAGAAATAGCATGGAGGTGGCTCCGTAGACTAAGGCTATTCGCTGTAATACACCCGGAATACGGATGGTACCCAAATTGAAATACGGAAACCCATTTAAAAATAAACCAATACCAAAGATGATCAGTGTTCGCTTAACAATCTTNNTGAATCAAGGCTTTACGGTTGCCTTGGTCTTTACGCTTACCCAAAGCGTAGGCAATAGCCACACCTACGATAAATATGAAGAAAGGGAATATCCAGTCCGTCGGCGTTACTCCATGCCAATCTGCGTGAAGCAGTGGTGCATAGACTTCGTCCCAAGTCCCGGGATTGTTTACCAAAATCATTCCGGCAATAGTGATGCCCCGAAAGATATCGAGTGATAATAGACGTTGTTGTTGATCCATCTTTTTTGTTTTGTATGGATCAAGATAAAGAGAATTTTTATTCCTTTTCTACACGCTCATCATCACTGCCCCATCGGTAAGTGTTTAGATCAAAACCTGCGAGATCTAACACCCGATCTACAACAGTGAGCGCCAACGCTTCAAACGTAGTGGGTTTACTATAAAAAGAAGGAGTCGCCGGGCAAATAATGGCACCTGCTTCGGTCAGTGAGGTCATATTACGCAAGTGTATCAGGTTGTAGGGGGTGTCCCTGGGCACCAAAATCAGCTTGCGGCGTTCTTTCAATATTACATCAGCAGCACGCGTCACCAGGTCATTACTGAGCCCCTGTGCTATACGTGCCATCAACCCCATAGAGCAAGGGCAAACGAGCATAGTCGTATAGCGTGCTGACCCCGAGGCAAAGGGAGCCATAAAGTCATTCTTCTGATAAAAATCAAAAGGGTAGTCTTTGTATGAATGATCCCCTAGCTCCAACTCCCAATTGTAGCGGGCATTATCACTCATTATCACGCCCACACGGTCCCATTGCGATTCCATTTCCTGCAAGCGGTCAAAGAGCACCTTGGCATAAATTGAGCCACTTGAGCCACCCACGGCCACCACCACCCGCTGTTTGTCAGCTTTATTCATCAAAAAACGTTAAATAATTATTAATTAAGTAGCATCTAAAAACGATTAGGCCTATTCACCCTATTTTTATGGATGTGCTTATGTCATCATTGGCTTTTACAGCACATCATTTATGTCATAGACATTATCGTCGAATTACTTACATCCCTGTCAGGAAATTTTCCTGACCATATTTAAAAGAAAGAATAATGAGAAAAGTTGTCATCGGAACAGGATTATTAATTGCGCTGGCCGCTATTTTTGCTTTTGCTCAGCCTGCTACACAGGTGGAGCCAGTGGCTAAAGAAGCAAAAATTAATTGGCTTACGTGGGAAGAAGCCATGGTAGCTATGGAAAATAACCCCAAGAAAATGTTCATTGATGTTTACACCGACTGGTGTGGATGGTGTAAGCGTATGGACGCGAACACCTTCACGGATGGCGATGTCATCGATTTTATGAACGAAAACTATTACGCAGTAAAATTCAATGCTGAAAGTACCCCCGATCAGCAGTACAAAGGCAATACCCTTAGCTTTCAAGCAGGGGCTGGCCGACGTGGTGTTCACGAACTAGCAGTTGTTCTGCTCAATCGTCGATTAGGTTACCCTTCCTTCGTTTACCTCGATGAGCAGCAGAATTCACTGAAAATTTCTCCAGGATACAAAACACCGGATGTACTCCTCGTTGAGCTCAAGGCAGTGGCTGCTGCAAATTAATTCAGCCTCTAATAGG
Source organism: Lewinella sp. (assembly GCF_050633125.1). Taxonomy (NCBI): domain Bacteria; kingdom Pseudomonadati; phylum Bacteroidota; class Saprospiria; order Saprospirales; family Lewinellaceae; genus Lewinella; species Lewinella sp. The sequence continues at coordinate 46,122 of NZ_JBOEFX010000053.1, read as the reverse complement.
AATTAAAAAATCCCGGATTGTGGTTTACTCCATCGTTCGGGATTTTT
>NZ_JBOEFX010000053.1:0-45971 GCF_050633125.1 Lewinella sp. | reverse complement strand
GTTTTTCACAATAGTTGAATAAACGATTCATTTTAAGTGTTTTAACTATTTGAAAAACTTAAGAAAAATCGCACTTTATTTTCTGCGCAATGCTTATGTGCTGGCCGCCAGGCTGTTCGTTCTTATGCCCTCGCTGCGCAGGGCATACCACTGCCATCCTTGGTTGATACGGGCTCCGCGCGCTGCGCTGCGCCCTAAGTATCTCTTGCTATAAACGCCGTTTGCCCTTTGCACATTCTTTGTCGTACGCCTCTAGTATGGTATACAAATCCTTGAATCGGTAGCCTTTCTTGCCAATGAGCCTGGATAGTCTTGGTGCTGTATCAGACATCAGTCGTCTCATTTGGCGACGAAACCCTAGCTTCTTTAGTGGAAGAATTCGGTCTCCGGGAAGTTCTACCCAATATTGTACAATCTTTTTGTCGTGGGCAACCAGGTTTCCGTTAAACCATTCGTATTTGATCAGCGTTTCTGGCGTTTGAAGTAAGCTGATATTATCACCAGAGTACTGTAGGCGTAGAAACATCCAGGTGTTTCTGTAATATTTGCTTTCATAAGCACTTATTGCTGGCCCTTCAAAAAAAACAAAGCCCTTGATAAGTGCAGGATGCAGAAAATAAGGAGTGCCAAAATCATTAATAAACTCTACCATACTTCCGTACTTGGTGTGTTCAATAAGGCCAATAGCTCCGGTTAAATGATAATTGTTCTTTGTCACAATATACCCGGTTAATGCTTGTGAATGCTGAGCATTTAGCGTACCGAAAAGAATACCAATTGTGAATAGGAGGAGGGTAGAAATTCTTGGCATATTTTGTCTGTTGATTTTATACTTCTTTATAAAAATACAAATATTTTCTAACTCAATAGTAATTAGCACTTTAAATAGGTATTTTTTAGTAATCCATCAGCCAAATAGGGGTATTGTTTGGATAACATGAAACCTTTAGCGTGTTAATCCGTAAACTATGTGCGATAGATAAAAATCCAAATAAAATATGCACAGGCTCGTCCTGTCCTTTTCAGGCTTTCTGCCTGGAAAGCCAACTTCTCAAGGGTTAAGCACTGGGTTACGATGTTTTTCGTAAATTAGCAGCTTTGATCCCCTATGCGTGGTTAGTTTACAACAGAAAGCAATTTAAAACGGGATTGTTTTCTGAAGTTTATTCCACTACAACATGGTGCAAAGCTGCAATCATCGCCGAGTTTATTTCAGTATCTACCTCGGTAGTACCTGTTTTTAATCGCCGGTTTTTCGCTTATGCCCAATATTATGAGAATGAAACACTTGCTCAAAGCGAGCTTGTTGCTGGCCCTGGTTTTCGCAACCACCTCAATTGTAACAGCACAGCTCGAGACACCAAAAAACGTCGGCCCGTTCAATGTGGCCGTGTACCAAGGTGCGCATTGGCGCGGCATTGGTCCTTATCGTGGTGGCCGCAGCGTAGCGGTAGCCGGGGTAATAGATAATCCTCAGGTTTATTACATGGGAGCTACAGGCGGCGGCGTCTGGAAAACTACTGATGCTGGCCTCAGTTGGCACAATATTTCCGATGGCTTTTTTAACGTAGGCTCTATTGGAGCTATAGGTGTAGCACCTTCAGACCCCAATGTCCTTTATGTTGGTACCGGCGAGCATGCTATCCGTGGAGTAATGACTTCCCATGGCGATGGTGTTTACAAGTCTACAGATGGTGGCAAAAACTGGACCTATCTGGGTTTGGAAAATAGCCGCCATATTGCTGATATTCAGATTCACCCCGAAAATGCTGATTTAGTTTACGTTGCTGTTCAGGGTGCTGCACACGGACCTTCCTCAGATCGTGGCATATACCGTTCTCAGGATGGTGGCAAAACCTGGGAGCATCTTTTCTTTATCAATGATTTTTCTGGTGCTGCTGATTTAAGCATGGACCCTTCAAACCCTCGTATATTGTATGCGGGGATGTGGGATCATGAGCGTAAGCCTTGGCAAATTCGTAGTGGAGGAGAAGGCTCAGGGTTATTTCGCTCTGTAGATGGCGGTGAAAACTGGCAAAAACTTTATCAAGGCCTCCCAGAAAAAATGGGTAAAGTTGGAGTCTGTGTCTCTCCGGCCAATACCCAGGTCGTTTATGCTAATATCGAAGCTGAAAAAGGCGGTGTCTTCCGTTCCACTGATGGAGGGGATAGCTGGACCCAGGTGAATGACCAACGCTTGACCATCGGGCGAGCTTGGTATTATACCGAAATTGTAGCTGATCCCCGAGATGAGCATACCGTATATGTTCTTAACGCACCCTTGCTGCGTTCTACCGATGGAGGGAGAACCTTTGCCAGTATTCCTAACCCTCATAGCGATCAGCATGATCTTTGGATCAATCCATCTGATCCAACGAATATGATTTTAGCCAATGATGGCGGAGCCTGTATAAGCTTTAATAGTGGCAAAAGCTGGTCTGCACAAGACAACCAGCCTACCGGACAGTTTTACCGGGTCATTGCCGACCAACGATTCCCCTTTTACCATGTTTACGGGGGGCAACAAGATAATTCCGCCATTGCTATTGCTACTCGTTCTCCTCGCGAAGGAATTAGTGGAAAAGATTGGTACGAGGTAGCCGGTGGCGAAAGTGCCTTTATTGCTTTCGACCCCAGTGATCCTCAGCTGGTTTATGGAGGAAGCTACCAGGGGAATATCTCTGTGTTTGATCACCATACTGGAGAAACTAAAGATATCATGGCCTACCCAACAGTAGGCCTGGCGACTTTGCCACGAGACATGAAGTACCGTTTCAATTGGAACGCTCCTATTGTGGCCAGCCCGCAAGATCCAAGGGTGATCTTTCATGCTGCACAAAAAGTTCTGCGAACACGTGATGGCGGTATCAATTGGAGCGAAATTAGCCCAGATCTTACCCGAAACGATAAAACAAAACAAGGCCCAGGAGGTGTACCTTTTACCAATGAAGGTGCTGGTGGCGAAAATTACAATACGATCAGTTACCTGGCTTGCTCTCCTCATGATTCTTGGGTGATTTGGGCAGGTAGTGATGATGGCTTAGTACATCTTACTCGCGATGAAGGACAGAGTTGGCAAAACGTTACTCCACCGGAACTAGGAGAATGCCTGATCAATAGCATCGAGGTTTCTCCACATAATCCTGCTACGGCTTATGTGGTGGCCACTCGTTACCGCTTCAACGATTTTACACCACTTATTTTCCGAACCGATGACTTTGGAGAAACCTGGGTGAAAACGACAAGAGGTATTGCTCCGGAAGATTTTGCCCGTGTTGTTCGTGAAGATCCACTGAGAGAAGGACTTCTTTATGCGGGAACAGAAACAGGCATCTATATATCTTACAGCAATGGCCGTTTCTGGCATCGTTTTCAGCTTAACCTACCAGTTTGTCCAATCAATGACCTGACTATTCAGGGCAATGATCTTATTGCGGCAACCTCCGGGCGAGGATTTTGGATGATTGATGACCTCAGTTTTTTACAGCAAAGCGCAGGTTACTTGCTCGCAAAAAGCCCTCAGGTATTTCGCCCCAAGAATACTTATCGACTGACCACTAGCGGTGGTGGGAGTCAGCAAGGTACAAACCCGGCAGGAGGTATGAGTATTGATTATTACCTGCCTCCACAGATGGATACGGCTTTGGCTATCCTGGAAATTTTAGATGATAGAGGTGAACTAATACGGTCATACTCCAGTAAAGCCGATGAGAGATATTCCGCTTATGTAGGCGGACCTTCTGAGCAACCCCTTCTCGCGAGGGGTTATGGTATTCATCGTTTTCAGTGGGATTTACGCCGCAAACCCATTCGCCACTTGGAGGATGTTTTTGTATTAGGAAATTATCAGGGAGCATTGGTACCTCCAGGTGATTATACTTTGCGGTTGATTGTTGGTGATAATAAGTACGAAGAGGTTGCTCAGGTACTGGCCGATCCTCGTATGAAGCTTAGTGGTGATGCTTACATTGCTCAGCAGGAATTATTGATCAACATAGAAGAAACCATTGCGGATATTCACGGTTCGGTAGAGATGATGCAAGACTTGAGAGCGCAGATGGAAATACTCGCCGGGCGCTTGAGTAAGTTAGAAGCCCAGTCAGGCTTAGTGGCAAAAGCAAAGGGGATTACGGATCAAATTAATATATGGGAACGGCAACTGATCCAACCTGATCAGAAGACTTTTCAAGATGTTATCAATTTTCCTAATCGTTTAAATGCAGAATTACTTGATTTACATAATCGTTGCGATGGTGTCGATCCACGGGTAACACAAGGAGCAGAAGATCGCTTAGCAGACTTGGTAGCGGAATGGGAAGGCTTGGCAGAAGAGCGTGATCTAATCATCTTCAATGAGATGGCAGAATTCAATAAGCTGTATAGCGAACAACAATTGCCTGCGCTATTTTTACCCGATTCAGCCAGCGGGACTGCTTGGTAGTATTGGTTTTAAGAAGATTAGAATGACTTTTAGTCTGTTGGGAACAACAGCGCAAAAAAAACGCTCTACCTAGCATCGCTAGGTAGAGCGTTTTTTTTAAGGTAGCTAATATATTAGGCATGATCTCCTTTAGGGAAAGTAAAATACCTTGTACTTTTTACCAACTACTCAGTACTTTTTGCTAAATCTTCTTAGTCTTGATGCTACAACCAACAGCCTTTACATCTGCTGGATTTGGCTCTTGGCCATTGTTTATGGCTTCGACTGCTTTCTCCACGTAATTAATGGTAACGGCTTCAGCATCTTGCGCATTGTCGTCAATTGCTCCGTGGTAACGAACAACCAGGTCGGCATCTACAAGATAAATCTCAGGGGTACGGCTGGCACCATATTGTGGGTAAATAGCCTGCCCTTCATCCATAAGATAAAGGAAAGGGAAGCCTTTTTCTTTAGCGCGCTGCTGCATATTGGCAAAGTTGTCGCCTTCTTTAATCTCTGGATCATTAGGCTGAATTGCAACGACAGGGTAGCCCATAGGTGACAGTGTATTGTGAAGGTCGATGAGACGATCTTCGTACATTACTGCGTATGGACAGGTATTACACGTGAACGTAACAACATATCCTTTAGGGGTATTTCCGTTAGCATCCTTGATGTTGTCAAAGGAATACATATTCCCGTCAATGTTTTTGAGATTAAAAGCAGGGGCAGTATCACCAACCTTTACACCGGTCATATCAGCATCTTCGGTAGTATGGCTAACGGTTTTGCTAACAGCTTCGGTTGATTCCGTTGCTGTGGCGTCTGTATTCTCAGTAGTAGCGTTTTGGCAGCTAAAAAGGGCCACGAGTGCCATCATTGGTGCTAGGGAACGAAGCAAACTTGCAATCTTCATTTTTTAATGATTTATAGATTATTGGAAAGATCGAACGGCAGTAGCCAGTTCTTCATAATTAGCAAATTGTTCAGCAATAAACAATCGTTTATCCTGGTGATAGACAATTGTGATAGGGATAGCTCCTCCCCATTCGGGATCAACCTTGTCTATCCAAACGTTGGTTTTGCTGTCTGTGAGCGCAATAACAGGAAGGTCGAAGGGCCGATTCTTGATGAATTTCCATAATTTAGTACGAACATCGCGGCGAAAATCCAGGCTTACCATCACAATTTCTACCTCTTCTGGATTCGTTTCTTCTGCTAGGCGCTCAAAGTAGGGGAGTTCCTCTACACATGGGGCACACCAGGTCGCCCAAAAATTGATCACATAAATTTTATCGTCAGTACGGGAAAAGATGGGCGCTAAATCGTCAAAATCCTCTACGATAGGATAGGGGAGTGTGTCGGTTAAAGCAAGGTGCATTATTTGGTTAGGTGTAGTATCAACTCTTGTAACAGGGGTAGACGATTCTCCTTCTTGTTGTTGCTCTTTTTCTGTTGATTGACAAGCTGCTGTGCAGAATAAAGTTAAGGCCAGTAATCCGGAGAGTAAGTGTCGCATGTCCGCCGTTTTTATTATTATATTCATTAAGCGTTTCAAAGAATAAAGCTCGATAAACGCTGAAGAGGCAAAGTTACGTTACAAACAATAATCTTCAACCCAATGTTGTGACGTTGACTGCAAAATGCACCTCTTTCAGTGCTTAAATGCAGGTTGGTAAAGAAAATCATCAAGTCGATGTCTTGATAAAAATATTTTTACAAATACTCCAACCTTTTATTCCGCTATTGACGTCTTAGCCTAAATGAAGAGTTTTCTTTAATGTTTAATCATTTACTATGAAAGTCTATCAGATACTAATATTAGCCAGCTTCGCTTTTTTCGCTTGCGAGAAAAGCACAGAAAGCTTGAGCCCAATGTACGAAGCAGGTATTGCTTTCAATTTGGAATACGATGAAACCACGAATTGTAATGGTTGTGATGGTCCCGAACTTCGCTTTGTGAATGTGGTGACGGAAAGCCGTTGCCCAGAACCGGTCGCGTGCATCTGGGCTGGGGAGGTGATCGTCGAGGTAGAGATCGATGGAGAAGTAGTAGTAATGGGCCTCAGCCCAATTGAAACTGCTCCAGCGGAAGTCATGGTCGGCGAATGGAACGTCAGCCTGTTAAAGGTCTTACCTTACCCTACTCAGTTCCTGGAAGAAGATGATATTGACCCTAGTATTTATTCCTTAGAGTTACTGGTGGAAATGATGTAAACGATTAGGGAAAGCACACGATGAATCCCTCCTTTCCTTTATAAGTTGAAATCAGCACGCGCAGCCTCTGCCTTTGCCCTACAGAAACAACCTTCCAGATGATCATTGACGAGCCCCATTGCTTGCATGAAAGCGTAGGCAGTGGTAGGTCCAACAAAACGCCAGCCACGCTTTTTAAGATCCTTGCTCAAGGCGGTGGAAGCAGGTGTTTGTGCCAGTTGATGTAAGGTCTCGTAATTCAGGGCTTTTGGCCGCTCATTCGCTGGTGGTTCAAAAGACCAGAAATAATTCGCGAGGGAGCCTTTCTCTTCCACGAGTTCGATAGCGCGCTGGGCGTTGTTGATGGTGCTCTTTATTTTTCCTCTATGCCGAATAATTCCGGCATTCTGTACGAGGCGCTCTACATCATCTGGCCCCATTTTTGCTATTTTGGAATAATCAAAATGATGGAATGCTTCTCTGAAGTTTTCTCGCTTACGGAGAATGGTCAGCCAGCTTAACCCTGCTTGAAACCCTTCTAGGCATATTTTTTCAAAAAGGCGGAAGTCGTCTTTTACCGGGTATCCCCATTCGTTGTCATGGTAGTGGAGGTAATCTTTGTGGCTACCATGCCACCAGCAGCGTAGTTGCCCATCCTCTCCTCGAATCAAGCCTTCCGGAATAGAACTCATACGTCTTTCTTCTTTTCTTCTTTTGTGCGGCACATACGCAGTAATTGCAGATGCTGTTCTGATAACCTGAGGGCTGCTGCATGCAGTTGTTCAAAATGGCTGCGTAAAAATTTAGCTACCTGAGGAAGGTCATCACTATTTTTTTCCAAATCTTTTGATTTGTAGGAATAGCAAGTGTATATGCCTTTGAGAAATTGATCAAAATCCAGCGCGCCTTGAAAAAGGCCTTCTAACTTGGCCCGCTCCTGAGGGCACAAGCCATGAATTCTCGTTAGCGACTTGAGGGTCGCTTCCTCAGTTAGATCTCGTTGGGCAAGGTCGATCAGTGAGATTTCGAAAAATTCCGCCATACGTAGCAGATTGCTGATCTTGGGTTCAGCTGATCCATTTTCGTAAGAAGCAATATTGCCTCGATTAAGACCTATTTGTAGTGCCAACTCTTCCTGGCTTAGCTTTCTACGTTTTCGTAGAAGCCGAAGGTTGGCGGCAAGATAATTGCTGCTGATTTGTTTGTCCTGCTTAACAGTTTCCATTTACTAGCACATTTGTGTTGGAACTACCTCTATGAATATCAAAAAAACGTTTCACTATCAATTCCTATCCAAAAATACAAAGGAGGGACTGATTTTGTTTTAGAACGTTAAGGAAATTAACATTTTTTGAGCTGACAATGCGTCAGTTCGTCGTGTATGGAACAGTTCTTGTACAAATATACTTGAAAAGTCAAAAATATTTGCATTGTGTTGAAAATGTAGCTATTTTTGACAAAAATAATTACAGAATATAAATCACCCCTGATATGCTATACGCGATTCAGAACCAAATACAGGATCAATTAGACTCCATCAGTAACTCACTGAAGGCTTTCTCAATGAAACTGACGGGAAATAGCGACGATGCGGAGGACTTGTATCAGGATACCGCATTACGGATTATCACGAATGCCGATAAATATCGCCAAGGCACTAACTTTAAGGCTTGGGCGGTTACTATAATGCGGAATATCTTTATCAATAACTACCGCAAGAAAGTTCGTCGTAACCTAATTATCGACCAAACACCGAATAACTACTACATCAACTCTGGTGAGCGTCCCATTGAAAATGATGGCGAAACCCAGGTTGCTTATAAGGAGTTGGTAGAAATGGTAGATCGTTTACCTGACGACTTCAAAATTCCTTTCATGATGGCCTACCAAGGCTATAAATATGATGAGATTGCAGAAGAATTGGGGTCTCCATTAGGTACAATTAAGAGCCGTATTTTCTTCGCTCGCCGGAAATTGCAGAAAATGTATGCAGACGCGACAAAGAATTTATTGCAGGAACAGCAACGAAATACCAAAACGGCATGACATAGTGGCGTAAGCGCCAATGTACCCAGACTATTTCATAACGGGTAGAAAGAACTGACTTTAAACAAGTGACTTGAATGGGCTCCGACGATTAATTTTGTCGGAGCTTGTTCTTTTTAAGAAAGTTAGAGAAGCAACTGATCCACTAGTTTTCGAACACCAGTGGTCGCGGGCTCCGCAATGACTTCCAGGCTACTCCGCTGTTGTAACTCGTAATTAATACTAGGTTTGGGGTCGATGTAGTAAATGTTAGCATCTCGAGGAGCATACCCTACCAAGCCGGCAGCAGGGTAAACCTGCATAGAAGTACCTATAATAAGGATATGATGTGCTCCGTAAATTTCATCCACGGCATCTTCCAATGCAGGAACTGCTTCCCCAAACCAAACGATGTGAGGTCGCAATTGATAACCTTTTTTACAACGATCACCCAGCACACAATCCTCTTCCCAATCGTAGATCAAGGTTTCATCACCAGTGCTTCGCACTTTTCGAAGTTCTCCGTGTAAATGGATAATGTTGGTGCTGCCGGCTTGCTCATGTAGGTTATCTACGTTTTGAGTGACAATAACAACATCATACTTTGTTTCCAGCTCTTTAAGTGCGAGATGCCCCGCATTGGGGCTTACTGTTTTTAATTGTCGCCGCCGCTGGTTATAAAAATCAAGGACCAATTCCTTGTTCTTACGCCAACCTTCGGGTGTGGCCACCTCCATCACATCGTGCCCTTCCCATAGCCCGTCGGCGTCGCGGAAGGTATTGATTCCACTTTCAGCGCTGATGCCTGCTCCGGTGAGGACAACTATTTTTTCTCTTTTACCCATGATAGGTTCTTAATTTAGCGAAAGCTTTACCAAGGTACTGAATAATATCTTCAGCAATAATACTTTCCATTTGTTGATCAACTGCTGCTAGATCACCGGCCAGACCATGTAGACAAGTTCCCAATAAAGCGGCTTCTTTAGAGGTGTATCCTTGCGCCAGCAAACCACAGATAATACCAGTTAACACGTCACCAGCACCAGCAGTTCCCATTCCAGGGTTACCAACCGTCAAAAAGAATAACTGGCCTTCTGGGGTGGCAATAGCTGTGTTTCCACCTTTGAGGAGAATGTAGCATTGTAGCTGTTGTGCTTTTTCTTGTAGTCGTTTCCACCTGCTAAAGCTGTTAGTTGTTTGCCCGAAAAGGCGAGAAAATTCTTTAGGATGAGGCGTTAGGATACTATTTTTTGGTATTAATGTTTGCCAATCAGAATGCTCCCCCAGTATGTTTAGTGCATCAGCATCGAGTACTAGGGGTTGCTGTGCTTTTTTTAGTAAAGACAGCAATGCCGCTTGGGTAAGCGAGTTGGTCCCAAGGCCAGGCCCTATACCTATAGCAGCATAGGCCCCGAGGTCAGGAGGGGTGGTGAAGACTTCCCGATGCGGATCGGTTAAAACCATAGCTTCCGGAAAAGCAATCTGCATAATTTCGTAACCACAAACTGGCAAATGGGTAGTTACCAAGCCACAACCTGCCCGTAGTGCTGCTCGTACACTGAGGATAGCGGCACCAATTTTACCATAACTGCCCGCAATAATTAAACTGTGCCCAAAGGTGCCTTTATGATCAAAGCGACCTCTTGTTTTTAAAAAGCCAGCAGCAGCCTGAATGGGGAAGTAAGAGTAAGCAGTCGTTTGGGTAGCCAGCGCTTGCTGGTGGAGTTGTATGTCAAGGACTGTCCACCGCCCTATGTAAGGCGCATTTTCAGGAGCGAAAAAAGAAAGCTTTGGCAGTTGGAAAGTATAGGTGCGATCGGCCTTGAATATTATGCCTCTTGAAGAAGAATCAGCAAAAAGCCCGCTTGGAATATCAATAGCTATACGTCTGGCAGGATTTTCATTGAGATGGGTGATCAATTGCTCCCAATAAGATGATATGGGGCGGTTAAGGCCGGAACCAAAAAGTCCGTCGATGATGATTTCAATATTGGTTAGGTCAGGTAGTTTATCTCCTTCCGATAAAGTTTGGATGGGTACCCCTCGTTTTTTGTGCAGCCGTTTCAGATTGGTTTGCTGGTCTTCACTACTTTTCCCCAGGTTAACGACCAATACACTGACTTCATAACTGGCTTCGTAGAGCATTCTGGCTATAGCCAGACCATCCCCACCATTGTTGCCAGGGCCGCAGACGATGAGTGTTTGCTGGTCCAGGTCGGTATATTCTTTTTGGTACTGCTGGACAAAGGTACGGCTTGCTCTCTCCATTAAATCATAAGAAGAAATAGGCTCTAGTGAAATGGTTTGTTGATCAAGTATGCGTATCTGAGCAGCCGAAAGAATTTTTAATGGTAACATGTTTCAAAATTATTAGAGAAGGTATTATTTTCTTGCCAATTTCTTTTGGAACAGCACAAAAATAAGTTGAGCCATCGTTTTTCAAAAAGCTGGCTAGGCAGTTTACTTTAAGCGTGTCGGCTATTTGGAAAACCACAAAGACGGTTCAACTTATTTTTTGTGCAATACTTACCATTCTCTTTGTATTCCTACCGTTGCGTAAAATAAACACTAAGCAAGTGTAGTTTTAGCAGTCATCTGGCTATTTTCGGCTTAAGAAAAATGAGTGATATGTTTTCCAGACAATTACGCTGCTTTTTATTGCTTTTGGTACTTGGCATTTCTTTTACTCCAGGACTTTCCGGGCAACGCATAGACCGTGCCCGAAGTAAATTAAATGACCATCGGGCAGAGAGTTGGCCTCCGGAGAAAGTTTATTCCAGGGTGTCATTGGGGCGTGCCCTCCAGCAAACCTTTCAACGACATTATCAATACTGTGGATTTGAAACTGCCGCCGGGAGCCGGGATTATCTTCCTGCGGATATTAGTCGTTTTCTGGGCAGTCGAGACTTGCGTACCAAGGTTGAAGCAGCAGACCTCAGCGGTGGTGGATTACTGCAATATATTTTCAATGAAGATGAAACAACCTTACCATTAAACGTGATTCGATTTCGTCCGGAATTTCGTTTAGAATTACCCGGAAGTACTACCTCTTTCGAGTTATCTCCGGTAGATGAGTTTGATACGTTTATCCTTACGGAAAACTGTAGTGGTTACCTCAAGGCGGCCCTGGATGCAGGTGTAGAGCCTCCATATGCTGCTTTTAAAGCAGCTTTGAGTACCGATGATCGCAAAGAATCAACGGTGTTGGCTATTGCCGGAACCTTCCTTAGCCCATTAGAAACAGCCCTGCGCGCCAAAGATGCCCGTACTACCAGCTTGATGCTGCGACTATGGGAGTTTTATCAAGAAAATCCCGAGTATATAGGGCAGGCTTATTACTTGCAATCTTTTGCTGGCGTAATGATTAAGCACACTGCTTCGGCAGAAGAGAGCCGCAGAATAGAGAATGAACTGGGCATGAATATCAACGCGCCTTTAGGTATAAAAGCCAACGCGCAAATGGATTGGGGACGCAGCCGTAGGGCTAGTTTTTCCGGTACCGACTGGGAAACTATTGTATTTGCTGATTTCAACGAACAATACAAGCGCCAGCAATGGTATGTCCGTTTACCAGACCCTGCGGCGATCATAGCCTATTTTGGACAGCTACAGCCAGGGTTTGAGCGTCATGCCGACTTTCCTTTGCTAACGGAAGGTGTTGAGCATCGTCATTATTTGAAATTAGAAGGAATACCGGCGTCGCTGGCGCGTGGAGGTTGGGTCATAGAAGGCGTTTCTCCGGGAGTGTATAACCAATCACCTCGCTTGGAAGCCCGCCCATATTCGGAAGATGGCAGGTTTGGCTGCCGATTTACAATTATTGGACAACCAGATGCAGCTTTATTTACGGGCCCTTTAGCAGAACGCCCAGGAAAGCAAACCCTGTCGTACCGGATCCGAAGCTTGCAGCAGATTGGCCCGAAAGCACTTTCTGTTACTGTTAAAGAGGAATTGCCCACCAGTGCTCATCCTGTAGTCCAGCTAGGAGAGGGACGGTTTGATTTATCCATTAAAGAAGATCGGCGTTTTGCCCTGCAATGGAAAGTACCGCTTGAAGTGATTGATGATGAAAACCCCGTCGATTTTCTCGAGGTACCCTATTTTAGTGAGTTAGCCCTACGTGGTAGTAACCAACTTGACCCTTTAGAGGTTCAGGTGAAAGAGGTGATAACAGATGCTCGTCGACATGAATATGTGTTGGTCTTGGAAACGGTACAAACCTGGCCATTAGGAAGAATTAACGACCAAGAGATGCGGAGCTATCAACTGAATTGTCAAGTACACCTACCTGCCGAGCGCTCCGAGGCGAGAATGCAACGACCACTCAAGGGTGTTATTTCATTCCCCACGATCAACCCGCCGCCGCCACCTGTACCAGCAGTGGATTTGAGCCCTGTTCCGGTTATACAGGATGGAGGAGAGGACAAAAACTAAGTATGGTTTTAGCAGAAGCTAATCTTCCGCTAACTTTTCAAGGAGCAACTTTTCATTCGAACGCCAGTCGAGGTTAGCAACAGCTACCTCTGGCGCATAATGCTCTTTAAGTTCAGCGAGCAGTTGGGTAATGGCGTGCCGAACCTGGTTGTTTACCCGATCCCAATCTGCGGCAGAGATCAATTTGTTTTGTAGCTGATTGCTGTTGTCATTCCAGCGGAATTGCAGCAATAGAAGGGTGTCACGAAAGTCAGTATCCTTGTCTTGTACAAAGTTGACGATGCGTTCGATGGCCAAGTCTACCCGCCCGTGGAGGAGCGCGTGCCTTACAGCTTCTTCGTCTTCCTTATCCCAATCGGGGTCAGGAATAGGTTGTTCGCTAAAGGTGGCTTTTGCTGTTGGGGCATCATCTGTATTTACTTGAATGGCCCGGTCAAGCACAGCCACATCAAAAGGGCGTTCTCCATATCCAGGCACTTGAACTTTGGCGGTCACGCGCAAAAGAAGCGCGTAATGGCCCGGGCGGTGTGGTGTTATGTCAAAGCTCCACTCTGTAGGCATGAAAGGAAGGATGGGCTGCTCTTCATTATTGCGGGGTATAATGTCGAAGTTGTCGCCCTCTTGAGCCTCCACCAGTGCGACTTTCATGACAGAGGTGATCTTGATAGATTCTTTCGATGCTGTTTCGCGTTCCTCCGGTTTAAGTCCTGCGAGTAATTCGTCGTTACTGATTTGTTCCGGAGCAATCCTCACCCGACAGCGGCTGGGGGTAGATATGGCCATCTGATCAGGAATAGCGTAAAGAATTTTACCTTTTTGGAAAGGGGAGGATACTTCAGGCGTTGGAGCAGGAGCAGGAACCGGTGCCGGAGAAGGTGCCGCTGGTGGAGCAGGAGGTGGAGCGCCAGCACTCATCATTTCCTCCTCTTCTTCTTCTGGAAACTCAAAAGGAGGTGTTTCGTTACTTACTTCAGCGTTTTTTGGTGTTCCTGTTCTTTGGGGGATGGGAGCACTAGATTCAGGAGCTGAACTCATGGGGTTGCCTGGCAAGAGGTCTTTAAAAACATCTATGACTTTGTTGAAAATGCCTCCTTTTGATTTTGGTGGGGAGGTAGGTGCAGGGGTCGTTATTGGAGGTGGACTGTATTCTTGCTGTTGCTGTTGCTGTTGTTGTTTGGGAAATAAACGGGTCACCATTTTCAGTAACTGGCTGATGCTCCAATTAAGTCGTTTTTGGTACTGTACTTGATTGAGTATACCTGAGCCGAATTCTTTTTCTGCTTTTTGGTACTCCGTTTTTATCTGTTTCAGCTCTCGATGTTCTTCCTTGTTGGGGAAAAGCTCGAGGTGGTGCTCCATAGCAGTAATAGCCTCCTCTATCTTGTTAGCCTCAAGTAAATCTCGAATTTTTAGTAATGCTCTCATGGTTTTAGTTGGTGCTTTTTCTTTTTAGATAACGCCCAGGGAAGGTTCCTGTTGCTTCTCCTTGGTGTAGAACTAGCTGACCGTTGACCCATACATTTTCTATACCTTCGGCGTATTGGTGCGGAGCTTCGAAGGTAGCTTTATCTTGTGTCTTTTCAGGATCAAAAAGGACTAGGTCTGCAAAGTAGCCGGGGAGGATTTTTCCTCTTCGATCCAGATGCAAATTTTCAGCGGGGAGAGCACTCAATCTACGAATACCTTCTTCTAGTGGGAACAGTCCTTCATCACGACTATACTTCCCTAATACCCGGATGAAAGAGCCATAGGCCCGTGGGTGAGTGCTGGATGCCAGAAAAATGCCTTCTGCCGCGTAGGAGCCAGCATCAGAGCAGAAGCTCATCCACGGCTGGACGATCTTTTTACGAATATTTTCCTCCGACATGGAGAAGTAGACCACCTGAATACGGCTCTGATCCTGAACCATTAAATCGATCATCGTTTCTTCCGCGCTTTTGCCCCACTCCTCTGCTACTTCGTTGAGACGCTTGCCTTGGTACTGCCGGAGATCAGGGTTTTTAAACCCTACCAGTAAGATATTTTGTGGAGGATGGAAGAAATGGATATCCTGTAACACCTTAGCCCGCTGTGCTGGGTCGGCAAGCCTTTCCAGGGCTGCATCCACACCACCTTCTCTGACCCATTCCGGTAGTTGGGTGTGCAATCCAGTGGAGCTGGCAGGATAGGTGTACATATCAGCGGTGATTTGGAGGCCTTCCTCGCGAGCGGCTTCTATCATCAGAAAAACACTGTCAAGTTTGTGCCAATTGTGTTGCCCAGACGCTTTGAGGTGATAGATTTCTGCGGGGATATTGGCCTCACGGGCAATAGTGATGAGTTCTTCTACGGATTCCAGTAATTGGTCTCCTTCGTCGCGAATATGGGAGATGTAAATGCCGCCGTATTCGGCAGCCACCTTCGCCAATTCGATGAGTTCCTGGGTATCTGCATACCGGCTGGGGGCATAGAGTAGGGAAGAAGATAAGCCCACGGCTCCTTCTTTCATGGCTGTTGCCAAAAGCTTTTTCATGGCTTCCATTTCTGCTGGACTTGCAGGCCGGTTTTCATAGCCAATGACGTGTTGGCGAAGGGTGCCATTACCTACGAAGGAAGTGATGTTGGTAGAAACACCTTTGCGCTCCATGAATTGTAAGTATTCACCCAATGTGGTCCAGTTGATGTCGTATTTGATGTCGCTCTGATCAGCTTTCATTTCCGCTTTCATGTCATCATTCAAAGGCCCCATTGAGCGGCCTTCTCCCATTACTTCTAGCGTGACGCCCTGCTTGAGGTCACTTAGAGAGCGACCATCCTCTATGAGCGAGACATTGGCCCAACTGAGCACATTGATGAAACCAGGGGCAAGCGCTTTGCCTTGAGCATCCAGGATATTTTCGGCAGTACCTTCAATGTCACCCAAGGCAGCAATGGTATCACCTTTTATAGCGATGGACCCTAGGTAAGGTGTTTCGCCAGAGCCATCATAAATCATAGCATTGGTGATGAGCGTATCGTAAGAAGGAGTGGGGGCAGAGCAGCTGGCTAACAGTAGCAAACTAAGCAGCAGTAGGAGATTTTCTTTTGTTACCATTCTGAGCAGGGTTTAGAAACAAGATAAGGAAAGTTCACCATTGTTTCTCTCTACCGTTACGGCGGTATGGTAGCCGGTGCCCGGAAATAAGTCTTGGTTAAATCAATTTGGATTTTTCAGAAGGCCGGAAAATAAGGGGGGATAAACTGTTGACCTTTTGTCGAGGTGGCAGGATTACTCCACTATGTTCTGTGTACTTCGTGCTCGAACCTGTGGCCCTCCCGCTTTTTAAGCGAGATGCGCTAACCGGACAGCGCCACACCCCTGGAAAATTAAGTTGAATAAATTTATAAGAAAGCTTGAAAAAGAAAAAGGCCAACAGTATGATAACTGTTGACCTTTTGTCGGGGTGGCAGGATTCGAACCTGCGGCCCCCTGCTCCCAAAGCAGGTGCGCTAACCGGACTGCGCCACACCCCGAATAATTCGGATAAGACTTGAGCGGAGACGGCGGGATTCGAACCCGCGGTACCCCGTTAAAGGTACGTCGATTTAGCAAACCGGTGGTTTCAGCCACTCACCCACGTCTCCAAAGTATATATAACTTCATGCCCTTCTTTCAAGAGCGATGCAAAGGTATATAACCGACTCTTATTAGACAAGCATTTTTGTAAAAAAAATAACTTTTTTCAGAGGGTTTAACCTAAGTGCTTGATATTTAGTTCCCAAGAAATTAATTACTCAGGGACATTTTTATCTTTCGCTGTAAATCAGAGACGGTGTCTTTGAATATAGCGTCTGTTTCCATCAAATCCTGTACGGTTTTGCAAGAATAGATCACTGTGCTGTGATCACGTCCCCCAAAATTGGCACCAATAGCCTTGAGCGACTGGTCGGTCAATTGCTTGGCAAGATACATGGACAACTGGCGAGCGATCACAACTTGCCGTTTGCGGGTTTTCCCTTGAAGGATTTCCACCGGCAGCTCAAAATGACCAGCAACCAACTCTTGGATATACTCTACCGTAATTTCCCGGTTGATTTCACTGACAAAGTTCTTGATCACTTCTTTGGCTAAAGGAACATCAATTTCTCTTTGGTTAAGAGAAGATCGCGCGATGAGAGAAATCAAGGCACCTTCCAGCTCCCTAATGTTATTCTTAATATGGTAGCAGATGAATTCCGTTACGTTTTGTGGAATATCAACGCCTTCATAATTTGATTTAGATAATAAAATAGCCATCCGAGTCTCCAAATCAGGCGCTTGGAGATCGGCTGTGAGGCCCCACTTAAAGCGGGAGATTAGGCGTTCCTCGATGCCGTTCATGTCTTTCGGAGGGCGGTCGGAGGTAAGGATGATTTGTTTACCGTTTTGGTGCAGCTGGTTGAAGATGTTGAAGAAAATCTCCTGCATCTTATGCTTATTAGCCAAAAACTGGATATCATCAACAATCAGTACGTCTACAAACTGATAGAAGTTAATCAGGTCGTTGACTGCATTGTTTTTAATGGACTGAATAATCTGTTGGGTAAACTTATCCGTAGCAACATACAAAACGGATTTACCTTCATGGAGTTCTAGCACCCGGTGACCAATAGCCTGAGCCAAATGGGTTTTACCCAAACCAACATCGCCATAAATAATCAAGGGGTTAAAAGAGTTCTTACCTGGGCGATCAGCAATAGCCAGCCCTGCAGATCGTGCCAATTGGTTACAATCCCCTTCAATGAAAGTATTGAAAGTGTATTTGTCGTTAAGCTGAGGATCAATTTTAGGTTTCTTGATCCCTGGAATAATGAAAGGGTTTTTGATGTTGCCGGTGTCTACTTGACCAGGGGCATAACCCTGACGAGGTGGCTCTTGCTGTGGACTTCTGGCAACGGTGCCCGTTTGTTCCTGTCGGTTTATTCTGCCCTTGGCTTCCCGGCTACCGTTTACGATTTGATAGAGCAGTTGGGCGTTCTCCCCAAGTTCTTTGCGAATCGTCATTTTCAATAAGCCCACATAATGCTCCTCCAGCCACTCGTAGAAAAAACGATTGGGAACTTGAATGGTAAGTGAAGTCTCACGAAGGTTGACAGGACGTATCGGTTCGAACCAGGTTTTGAAACTCTGATTGTTAACGTGCTGCCGAATCGTAAAGAGACACTTATCCCATACGGAGGAGTAGTCCATTTGCATAATACTCAATAGTTAATAGCCGTTTAGGCAATTAAAAAATACTGTGGCCTGCTGGAGGTAAAAAACTGAGTATCAGTAAGTTGTAAGTAGAGTCAAGACCGGTCTCCTGAAGTGAGCCGATGCTTGTGAGTTGTGTGTAAGAGTGGTATCTTTCTCTTTGCTCCTACCTTAGGAGGACTACAAAAGTGAGGTTTTTTTTCTAAAGCCCGAAACCCTTTTTGAATGTTTTTTATAATTTTTTTTCAATCATGCGTAAACACTGGGTTTAAGCAGGGAAAAGAATGTTCGTGTATAAAATACACTATTTTGAGTGCACTCAAAAAGCTTGCAATTTTTAGTAGAAAAACGTAGATTAACAAACAAAAAATGCGCTGTTTTTTTTTAAAAAAAATGACTAATGTCCAAACCATACACCCTCCAAAGCTCTCCCTTCATTGTTCCCACAACCGATGGGAAATTGATCGAAGAACATTTTGGATTAGCCTCTACAGGGGAATCACACCTGAGTATAGCTCACATGGTTGCACCACCCGGGTGGAGTGAGCCTTTTCAGACACCTGAGTTTGATGAATACACTTATGTCATTCGTGGGAAAAAGCAATTCAATATAGCCGGAGAAATAGTGATTCTTGAGGCGGGGCAGTCCATTAAGATCAACAAGAACACCCGTATCCAATATGCCAATCCTTTCGAGGAGGCGTGCGAATATCTTGCCATTTGTATACCAGCCTTCGCTCCGGGAACGGTCCACAGGGAAGAGGCGGAGTGAGTAAGGAACTATTGTAGAACAACCATGTGTTGATTCCTGAAAAGAAGCCAATATGAACCTAATTCTATTAACTGGCCCTCCGGCAGTAGGAAAGATGACGGTAGGGCAGGAGCTGTCTAAACAGCTGGGCTACCCGCTTTTTCATAACCATCATTCTATTGAATTGACCCTAGATATGTTTCGTTGGGGGACACCGGAGTTTAAAGCAATCAACTCAGGAATTAGGCAGCTGGTATTTGATACGGCTGCCAAGAGTGAAAACTTGGACGGTTTTATTTTTACAATAGTAGTCGCCTATGATTTGCTAAGAGACGTTGAAGAGGTAGGGAAAGTCCTTGATACCTTTTCTGAACATGGTTGGGAACTCCACTTGGTGGATTTGTATGCTCCATTGAAAGTACGCCTAAATCGAAACCCTACGGCTAACCGTTTGAAACACAAGCCAAGTAAACGGGACTTAGAGTTTTCCGAGGAGAATTTGCTGAAGATGGAAGAAAAATACCAGATGTCAGCCGAAGAAAACCCGTTTCCTAATGCTCATTATTTGAAAATAGATAATTCTTTACTGTCTCCTCCGGAGGTTGTGGAAAAGATTGTTTCTGAATTTGGATTAAAAAAGGCCTGACCACAATAGCAGCCAGACCTGTTTATTTTGTTGACAATTTTTTCAAGCGCTTAATTTGACCGAAAGGAGGTCTTTTAAATCGCCTCTACCGCGGCAAACACATCGACCTGATTGCGGCGGATATCTTCCATTGTTTCTCGTTTGCGAACCAAATAAGCCTTGCCTTCGTGTACCAAAATTTCGGCTGGACGATAACGACTGTTGTAATTTGACGCCATGGAGAAACAGTATGCTCCTGCATTGTGCAGACAAATGACATCGCCTTCCCGTACTTCACTAAGTTGGCGGTTGGCACCAAAAGTATCTGTTTCACAGATGTAACCTACTACGGTATAGATACGCTTCTTCCCTTCGGGGTTACTCAGGTTGGTTATGTGATGGTAGGCATCGTACATCATGGGACGAATCAGGTGGTTTAACCCGGAGTCAACACCTACAAAGGCAGTCGCTGGAGTCGTTTTTACAACATTGCACCTCGCAAGGAAATAGCCAGATTCACTGACAAGAAATTTTCCAGGTTCGAACATCAGCATCAGTTCTCTGCCATAGTTGGAACAAAATTCGTTGAATCGCTCGCTGAGCTGCTCACCAAAATCTTCAATGTCGGTAGCAATACCACCGGGCTTGTAGGGAACCCGGAACCCACTGCCAAAGTCTACGTAGTCTAAATCAGGGAACTCTTTTGCACAGTTAAGCAAAATCTCAGCTGCTTGTAAAAAAGACGCTGCATTTAAGATATCCGATCCTGTGTGCATATGGATACCTTCGACCTTGAGCTTAAGGGTAGAAACGACCTTTAAAACATGAGGTAACTGGTGGATTGAGATTCCAAATTTAGAGTCAATATGTCCAACGGAAATCTTAGAATTCCCGCCAGCCATGATGTGTGGGTTGATTCGGATACAAACGGGAACATCTGGAAACTGGTGGCCAAATTGTTCCAGGATTGAAATATTATCGATATTGATTCTTACGCCCAAGCCTACAGCTTCTGCAATCTCTTCCAAAGACACGCAATTGGGCGTATAGATAATATCTTCTGACTTAAAGCCGGCCTGCAAACCTAGTTCTACTTCTTGGACAGAAACAGTATCAAGGCCACTTCCCCAGCCTTGCAAAAGTCGCATAATACTCAGATTAGTATTGGCTTTACAAGCGTAATTGATCTTTAACCGTTTTACTTCAAAGGCTTTAGTGATGCGATCATACTGGCGTTTAATGACTGAACTGTCATAAATATAAAGAGGACAGCCATATTCTGTGGCCAATGCTAGTGGATCAATGCCCGACGGCAGGAGGTAACGGTTATCTTCCTGGATCATTTTTAGTATTTTGAGAAAAATAAAGCTGCAAAAATAGGTTTTCCATCAGTCAAAGGCTAGTTTTTTTAGGACAACCCTCTTCGGAAAACCGATTTCTAAGCCAATATTATCTTGATATTTATATCAAAACCACAGACTTTAGCATAAAAATTGTCAAAGAATCACTTTATTCGGAAAACAAAACACCATTCATTGAAAATGTTGCATCTTGTTTTCGGAAATTAATCACACTACCAGGTGACAGAACAAGAACTCATATCAGCTTGTCAAAAGCAAGACCCTCTGGCACAACGTCGTTTGTACGAAACTTTTTCGCCGAAAATGTTGGGGGTTTGTCGCAGGTATCTATCCCGTGCGGAAGATGCGGAAGATGTGCTGGTAGAAGGTTTCTGTAAGGTATTCCAAAATCTGGAACAGTATACCGGAAAAGGTAGCTTTGAAGGTTGGGTCAGGAGGATTATGGTCAATGAATCTTTGATGTTTTTACGTAAGAAACACGCTTTACGCAATGCATATGAAATCAAAGAATATTTTGACCTTAGATCTGATCAGAACGTAGTAGCGGAGTTGGCAGCCCAGGATATTTTATACTTGCTAGACCAGTTGCCTACAGGTTACCGTACCGTTTTCAACCTGTATGTGATAGAAGGATTTAAGCACCGTGAGATTGCCGAAGAACTGGGGATTAGTATCAATACATCCAAATCACAGTTGATTTTAGCGAAGAAACGTTTACAAGAATCATTACTGAATGTCAATTACCCCGGCGTACGCGATCGTATGAAAGATACCGCTGGATAAGATTGTCAGAACAGCACTTTATAAACAACAACACCATGGCAAAGAAGGATATCTTTGACCTCTTTAGGGAAAAATCAGATGAATTAGAACAGTCACCTTCGCCAGAGGCTTGGGCCCGCATCGAAGGTAGGATTGCTTCTAAGCGACCAACTGTTGCCCATCCGCGCGGAGTTCGACAATTGGTTCGGCCACTTAGTATTGCTGCTGGATTGGCGCTATTGCTAGGGTTGTCGGTAGTATTCATGTGGCTGTCAGAGCAGGGGCAGCCCAGCGTGTTGGCACAACAGCAAATACCGCTTGAACTGGAAGAACTACAAATCATTATAGATGATCAATCATCAAGTGCTATAGAAAAAACGCCCAGCCATTTAGATATTACTCCAACCAAGCCGATCGTAGAAGGTACTGCCAATCAAAAATTGGTAGCAAAAAAGGAAAGCTTCCGTGATGGCGGCAGCAGCCCAGTGTCTCATCCTGATTCTACGGAGAACGAAAATAATAGAAGAACTGGAAGGTAGTAAGTTGAGGGAATGTAGATGGAAGTAATAGCCAGGATTCAATAACAACGATTAGATAGTCAACTTGTCAGTTCGCGTAAATGTATAAACGTATTTATACAAATGGGCCCCTCAATGTGCAACAGAGGGTGGGCTGATGTTCTTCTTTACAGCTTAATCTTTAAATGGGTGCCTGGGCTCCCACTCAGGGAGTGGAGCAATAAATTTAGCAACAATAGGCACCAGCGGATTAACCAGGGTATACCGCGCCCGCATCCAGCAATACAAATCTTCCGCCACCGCGCCAACCGAGCTTTTTATCTCTAGTGCGGTACGAGAGAAAATCAATTCCTTGCTTCCTGCTATAATTGCCTCTTGTACCAAATCATAAAGCATGTTGAGGTACAACTGATGGCTCCGGTTATAATCAGCTTCGAAGCCTAAGAAGTGAGCTTCCAACTCTTTGCCGTTGTAAACAGCCGTTGAAAATCCGATGAATTCTTCCCCCAGAAAATAACCCCAGACTTTAAATTTGTCAGGAAACTGTTCTTGCCAACTGGTGAAGTAATGAGGAGGAAGAACAACAGCATTGAAATCCGACTGTTCTGCAATAATGCAATACATTCGATGCATTTCTGCTTGTCTTTCTTTGATTTCCTCCAGGCTAAGTTTTCTTCTAATCAACTCATCACCTTTCTTTCTGGCACGACGTGCTCGTACCCGGTATTTAGAGCTCATAGCATCCAGGTAATCGTTGAATTTAGACCAATTTGGGTCTAAATGTAGTACCATGTTGGGTTGTACCGGTAATGGATGATAAGCATGAGCTTCAGGATGTTGATCCAGGGGCAAATCTTTGATCATGATCCCATGGATATGCTCGGGCCAAATACGGGCAATGGCTTCACTACCTTCTGCAAGTAGCGTTGTCAGTTCGCTCGTTGATAGTTCGTAATCACCCCGTATACCATGATTTCCTGTAAGTAACAATTGTCCGAGGGAAAGAATACGGAACCGTAGCGTTTTAGCTAGAACATCTTTGGCGCGTTTCGCAAGGCGCTGAAATCGACCGTATTGATCATTTTGGTCAAGCTTGCCCATTTGTTCTTCCGGATTGAAGGAGAACGATTGAAGAACCAGACCAAAACAATTGTGGTTTGGATGTTCAAAAATAGCAAAGCCTGTAGTTACTCCTTTAAGATCAATTTCGTCTATCAGACTAAAAAAATCTCCAGATAGGAAAAAATCATCCGAGCCGGAAAGCTGTTCCCAGTAAGTCTTTCCTTCTGTAAGTGAAGTGAAAGTATTTATCTGCCAGCCGGAAGGAAGCGTGATGATATCCAAGGAATTATTGAGTAAGGAAAAAGAATTCGAAACAGGGGATAGAACAGCTTTATGTTTTCGCATAAGCGGGCAATCTGGTCGTTTCTGCTCCTTTACGGGTGTTTCTGTCATGGTAGAGTCAAATCAATCGTATACAGTAACGATATAGAAGGGAGTATGGTTGAAATCCCTTTTACATTGTCATTACTTTATTGATGTAGATGGCCAACCAGTTGCGATCAGTTAATAAAAATAATATAATAAACGCTTATTCTTTTTCCCACTTTTTAACTTCCTGTATTGCGTATTGTTCGTCTTCCCAACGCACAATTTCTACCCCTTCAGCTCCTTTGTAATTTTGAAACCAGTCTTCAATAATTCTACGGGCAGCATCGTAGCGCAAAGCAAATGTCATAAAATCGTCCGCTTTGATGACTTGCTGTTGAGGATCAGCAGGAATGGCGATAATTTTGGTATCTATTTCCTGACGATCACGAAGCATCAATGCACCGATGGGGATTACCTCCATGATAGTTCCTGTTGGAACGGATTCACCAAGGACCAGAATATCCAAAGCATCTCCGTCGCCCCCTCGTTCTTTGTCCATTAGGGTATTGGGGATAAAGCCATAGTTACCTGGGTAGGGGAGGAAATTGATGACCCGGTCTTTGCCCTCCAATTGATCATTAAGAAACTGCTTACTGGCGTAATCGTATTCAATTTTATGATTAGTACCGGCAGGAATTTCAATGACAGCTTGATGGTACTCGCCTTTTGTGGCAGCTACCGTGGTTGGGTCAGGAGTTGATGATTGCCTGCATGAAAAAGAAACTAAAAAAAGAAGGGCAAACAACCCGGTGGTATGAATTCTCATAGAGGCTATTGGTATTGTTGGGCATAATATTCCCGGTAAGCACCTGAGGTAACTCTTTCCAGCCACTCGGTATTATTTAGGTACCACTTGGCCGTTCGTTGCAGGCCTTCTTCTACACCAATAGTCGGTTCCCAACCAAGTTCTGCTTTGATTTTTGATGCATCAATAGCGTATCGCTGATCATGGCCGGGGCGGTCTTTTACGAAAGTAATTAGCTTGCGTGAACTGCCTGGAGCACGGCCAAGAAGGTCATCAACAACATCACACAATTGGTGTACTAAACCAAGGTTAGAACACTCATTGTTACCTCCGATATTATAAGTTTCTCCTTCTCTTCCTTCCCGGAAAATGAGGTCAATAGCTGCAGCATGGTCTTCTACCCAGAGCCAATCACGAACATTGGAGCCATCACCGTAGACTGGTAGTGGCTTCTCGTGACGGATGTTATTGATCATCAACGGCAGGAGTTTTTCAGGAAACTGGTAAGGGCCATAATTATTTGAACAATTTGAAATCACTACCGGTAAGCCATAGGTGTGTTGCCAGGCTCGTACAAAGTGATCAGAGCTAGCTTTGGAGGCGGAATAGGGCGAGCGAGGATCATAGGCGGTTTCTTCTGTAAATAGGCCTTCGGCCCCTAAGGAACCATAGACTTCATCTGTAGAAACGTGGTAAAAACGTTTTCCGGAATAATCACTTTGCCAACTGTTTTTAGCAGCATTTAGCAAGTTTACCGTACCCACCACATTGGTCATGATAAAAGCCATGGGATTGGCTATTGAACGATCAACATGAGACTCTGCGGCCAAGTGGATCACGCCGGTAAATTGATGCTCTGCAAAGAGTTGCTCAAGAAAAGCAAAGTCAGTAATGTCACCTTTGACGAAACGATAGTTGGGAGCATCTTCAATGGCTTTCAGGTTCTCTGGGTTGCCTGCATAAGTCAAGGCATCAAGATTCACAAACTGCTCTCCGGGGTACTTGTTGACGAGCAGGTGAATTAAATGAGAGCCAATGAATCCGGCTCCACCGGTTATTAAAGTCTTTGCCATAAATAAATTACTTAACGACGGTTTTAAAGTATTCGAATGTCCGCTTTAGCCCTTCTTCCCGATCAACCGTCGGTTCCCAACCAAGGATCTCTCTTGCTTTGGTGATATCCGGCTGTCGGATTTTAGGGTCATCTACCGGTAAATCATGGTGAATGATATGGGCTGCTGGGTTGTTCACTAAGGCTAAGACCTCCTTTGCGAAGTCCATGATAGTGATTTCATCGGGATTGCCGATATTAACGGGTAGGTGGTAATCACTTAAAAGTAAGCGATAGATACCTTCTACTAAATCATCAACGTAGCAAAAGGAACGGGATTGTGAACCATCACCGAAAATGGTCAGCCCTTCTCCGCGAATAGCTTGGGAGAAAAAGGCAGGAAGTACACGGCCATCATCGGTGCGCATACGTGATCCATAGGTATTGAAAATGCGAATAATTCGAGTTTCCAAACCGTGATAATTGTGATAAGCCATGGTAATGGCCTCTAAGAATCGTTTTGCTTCATCATATACACCACGCGGGCCAACAGGGTTGACATTGCCCCAGTACTCCTCTGGTTGTGGATGAATAAGTGGATCGCCATAGACCTCGGAGGTAGATGCAACAAGGATACGTGCCTTCTTCTCTTTGGCCAAGCCCAATAAGTTATGTGTACCAAGGGCACCAACCTTTAGGGTTTGAATAGGCATCTTTAGATAGTCGATGGGACTGGCAGGAGAAGCGAAGTGAAGGATGTAGTCTAGTGGCCCTGCAACATGGACAAAATTGGAAACATCATTATGGTAGTACTCAAATTCCGGGAGAGGAAATAGGTGGGCGATATTATCCTTACTGCCAGTCAGTAAATTGTCCATAGCAATAACCTGATATCCCTCTTTGATAAAGCGGTCACAAAGGTGAGAACCTAAAAAACCAGCTCCACCGGTGATAAGAATTCTTGGCATAATGATATTGAGTATTTATTCAATGTTTTAAGATGACCCATTCTGAAATATGGTATAAGACCATTTCTTTCGGCAGCAAAGATAGAAGAATCCGTTGCAGCCCGAAAAGGATTTCTTGTTAAGAGCATGTTTGGGACTTGCTAAGCCTGAAAACCAATACTTCAGAAACCTGTCGTCGCTCAAAACAGCTTACTTGACCTGCCAAGCGTTCGATTTTGAACTTAGTCAGAACTCTAAATTGTTGATTTTCAAATCAAATTCGTCCCCAATAAGCTCTGAGTTTTAATGAAAAGATACTGTAATCAATTCGTAATGTATAGAACAAGTAGAAGCGTTATTTTTTAACCTTTACCAAGTCTTAAAAAGCCTCCTATCTTTGCGATCAAATTTTTAAGAGATGAAAAATTATTTTCCGCTAAAAGCTATAGCCTGTAAAACAGTTAGCATAATGCTGGTGCTAATTATGCTTCAAACGGGCCTTCAGGGGCAGGGTTGGGGGAAAACCAATTCAGGGAAAGCCCTTTTACTCAATTTTGGCTACGCTCCAGAGGTGCCACTCGGTGATTTGGATGAACGCTTCGGACTGGGTTTTGCTCCAGAGATATCCTTGGACTTTATTACAGAAAGCAACTGGATCATAGGCATACAGGGAATGTATCTTTTTGGTAGTAATGTAGAAGAAGATGTACTGGCAGGCCTCCGGACCGAGTCAGGTGTTATTATCGGGAATGATCGATCGCCGGCTGATATTCAACTGCGTCAGCGTGGGAGCTACTTTGGCTTGCGAGCCGGTAGGCTTATCAGTCTCTTTGAGGATAATCCTCGTTCTGGTATTCGTCTTAATTTGGGCGCGGGTCTACTTCAACATCGCATCCGTATCCAGGAAGACCCCTTTCGCGCGGTGCCACAGCTGGAAGGAGAGTACTTGAAAGGCTACGATCGCCTGACCAATGGTCTGGCTTTGCATCAATTTGTAGGGTATCAGGTGATTGGAAAAAATACAGGGATTAACATTACAGCCGGTTTTGAATTTTATGAAGGATTTACCCAAAGTCGTCGCTCTTTTGATTTCAGTTCAAGGGTTGCTGACACGGAAAAACGGTTGGATATTTTAGCTGGCTTCCGTTTTAGTTTTACACTGCCTTTTTATCTGGGAAATGCAGAAGAAGTTTATTATTAAACAATGGTTGCATTAATTTACCGACTAGCAATAAGCTTATACCATACTGCAATCCATCTAGCTTCCTGGTTCAGACCAAAGGCAAAAGCCTGGGTAGAGGGTAGGAAAGATTGGCTGCAAAAATTACGGTCGTGGAGAAGCACGCTTCCTGCTGAAGTCAAGGTGCTTTGGATGCATTGCGCTAGTTTAGGTGAATTTGAACAAGGGCGCCCCGTATTGGAGCTTGTTCGTGAGAAATACCCGGATTTTCAGATTGTATTAAGTTTTTATTCGCCTTCTGGTTACGAGCAACAATCTGATTACCCTCATGCTGATTATGTGACCTACCTACCTGCTGATAGCCCTAGTAATGCGCAGCAGTGGTTAGAAATATTAAGTCCAACTATTGTCGTTTTTGTGAAATACGAATTTTGGGCTTACCACCTAAAAGCCCTTTTTGCTGCAAATATTCCGGTCTTCCTTATTGCGGGCAGCTTTCGCCCTGGGCAGCTTTTCTTTAAATGGTATGGCAGTTATTTTTTAGGACTGTTGCAAGGGTTTCAACACCTTTTTGTACAAAATCAAACGGATAAAGATTTACTGCTTGATCATGGTATTTCTGGTGTTACGGTCGCTGGTGATCCTCGTGTGGATCGGGTGTTGTCGATCGCACAGCAGGATATTGATTTTCCACTGGTGGCTGCCTTTAAAGGGCAAGATCGTCTATTTATAGGTGGCAGCACCTGGCCTGCTGGCGAGCAAATTTTACTGACGCAGCAAACTTATTGGGAAAAAGAGTGGAAACTATTATTAGCCCCGCATGATATTAGCGAGGCGCATTTGAAAAGTATTGAAGCTCAGTTGAAAGTCCCGTTTTGTCGTTACTCTCAATTAAAAAATACAGATAATTTAGTCTCCTTCCGGGTGCTGATTTTGGATACCATCGGTATGCTTTCGCGTGTGTACCATTACGGTGAACTGGCTTATATTGGTGGAGGATTTGGCAAAAGTATTCACAATACCTTGGAGCCAGCAGCACATGGCCTACCTGTCCTCTTTGGTCCAAATCATCAAAAATTCCAAGAGGCATTAACCTTGAAAAGCCAAGGTGGAGCTTTTGAAATTACGGATTTTAAGGATTTTGAACGTTATTTCAATGATTTTCAGAATGGAAAAACATTGGCCAAAGCACAGGAAGCAATAGGCGACTACCTAGCGGCCAATCAAGGGGCTGCTGTAAGGATTGTCGAGGCCTTGCCTTTGGGGTAAATGGAGAAACGCAGTCAGCCAGAAGTGTGTTTAGGATTTATCCCGAAACCGTTCCAGACATGCTCTAATTGTCCAGGAACTCTCGTATTTTGGGCTTTTTAGGCTATAGGTTGTAATCGTTTCAAATAGACTAGACTAAATGAATCTAAAACTTAATTTTTCGAGAAGCTATATTTTAGCCTTGAGCATAGGGATAATATACCTTTGGTTTGGAACATTGAAATACTTTCCAAATCAAAGTCCAGCAGAAGATTTAGCTAAAGACACCATAACCATATTGACTTTTAATATTATACCTGCAAACGTTTCCATAATACTACTTGCGATTTGGGAGTCATTAGTAGGGATATTATTAATTACAAATATTTATAGGCGAGTTGCTGTTTTACTTGCATTAGTGCACATGGCATTTACCTTTACACCTTTATTTGTTTTGCCAGAACAAGTGTTTGTCAACATACCTTTTCAGCTGACCCTGCTGGGGCAATACATAATTAAGAATTTAGTTATTATCGCTGCATTATTAAGTTTATATAATCTACCTAGAGCTGAACCTGAGCTGCTCTAAACTTAGGAGAGATCATCGAATTGTAAGGTGTCCAGGAAAAGGATTGCGTTCATCGGCATCGTTTTCGTATTTTTGCGACTCCTGATCAGACCACTAACCAATGAATTCAGTTGATTTTTTAGGACAGTTCTCCCAACTTAATATTGTCGTTATTGGCGATGTGATGATCGACCGCTACCTCAGCGGTAAAGTTGATCGCATCTCGCCAGAGGCACCAGTGCCGGTTGTACACTTGCGTTCAGAGGATAATCGACTGGGAGGAGCGGCCAATGTCGCGCTGAATATCGAAGCTATGGGTGCTACTCCATATTTATTTAGCGTAATTGGAGCGGATGATAATGGTAAGTTGTTGCAGCAGCTTCTACCAGCGGCGAACATTTCTGCGGAACATCTTCTGGAGCATTCTGATCGAATTACTACGGTGAAAACCAGGGTGCTGGCCCAAAATCAACACCTGTTACGTGTTGATCGAGAAGATACTAGTCCAATTAAAGAACCAATTGTCGAGCAATTGATGGAGCGACTGAAAAAAAAGCTCGACGAAGAAGAAATCCATCTTATCCTCTTTCAGGATTACAATAAAGGGGTGCTAACCCCAGGTTTGATTCAGCAAGTTATGCAGCAAGCACTACGTAGAGGTATCCCCACGGCAGTGGATCCTAAGTATGACAATTTCTGGGCTTATCAAGACGTAACGTTGTTTAAACCTAATCTTCGGGAAATCCAACAACAAATAGACCCTCATTTAGAGGTGAATTTGTCAAGTTTGAAAGAAGCAGCGGCAGCGGTGAATAAGCGGTTGGGCAATGCTTACACGATGATTACCTTATCAGAGAAAGGAGTATTCGTCGCAGGAAATGAATTGAGTGAGATTATCCCTACTTACGAACGTACTATTGCTGATGTTTGCGGGGCCGGAGATACGGTAATAAGTATAATGGCCCTTGGTTTGGCTGCCAAAATGGAATTGTCAATGATTGCTCGTTTAGCCAATTTAGCTGGTGGGCAGGTTTGTGAAAAAGTAGGGGTAGTGCCCGTTGATAAGCATCAATTAGCCAAAGAGTACGCTGCTTTAGGTTCGGATTGATTAAGCTTATGCAAAACAGGCGACGATAATCAGTTGAATGTAGCCACAAAGTAGTTAGCTTGGCAATAAACCTTTATCTTTGCATCCTCTCTCTAAAAAACAACGATGAATCAAATATTGATTCGTTAATTTTCAGGTGTAAGCCTGATGATTTGCTTATTTAAAAAATCTGATTTTATGCAATTGAAGAATTACGTAATCGCCTTATTCTGTTTGTCATTGACCACTTTTGGTCTACAAGCACAAGACTTTTTCACAGAATCTTTCACTAGTGATGGTGGAGTTCCTACAGGTTGGATGAATGTAGAAGTAGCCGGAAACGGTACTCCTTCCGCCTCTTGGCTATTTGGAACAGATGGCCCTACAGGACCATTCGCAACTGATCTTATCGCAAGTACCACAGCTACTGACGGCTGGGCTACTTTTGATTCTGATTTGAACTGTTCACAAACGGTACAAGATGCCTGGTTGATTTCACCAGCTATTGATGCTTCTGATAAAGCTGCTGTTTGGTTAATATTTGAAACGCTTTACCGTAGTTTCAATGACCGCCCGCAAATTCGCGTAGGTACTGATTTAGATGATCTTGCCAGCTGGGAAACTTTTGAAGTATTCCCTGGTATTGCTGCCAATGACTTTGGTGGTATTCTTGATGGTGATCCTGCTCAGAACCCACAGACGATTCAGTTGGACTTATCTGCTGCAGCTGCTGGTGTTAACAATGTATATGTTGCTTTCCAGTTTCTTTCTGACGGTGGTACTGCGAATGGTGGTAACCTTACTGCTTGTGGTTACAGCTGGCAGGTGGATGATATGGTCTTGACCGAGACTGATCCTCGCCCAGCTAACGAAATGCGTGTAAATGCTTTCGCTGCTGTAGCACCTAACGCTTTAACACCTGCTAGCCAGGTAGAACCTATCGGCTTTATCGCTGATATCGCTAACGCTGGTTCTGCTACCCAAGCTACCGTAACCTTGAACATGACGATCACCAACAATGCTGGTGCAGAAGTATACAACGACGAGATCGTTTACACTGATATTGTTTCTGATTCAACGGCGGAAAACGTACTGTTTCCTACTGAATTTACACCTCCTGCTGTAGCTGATATCTATACTGCAACCTACTCATTATCTTACGATGGTGATGATATGGATGCGATTCCTGGCAACAATACCAACCAGTTTGTTTTCTCAGTAACTGATACGCTTTTCGCTAAGGAAATCGGTTCTACCCGTGGTGTTTCTCCTGCTGATGATGACAGCTACACCTATGGTAATGTTTACACCATCAATAGTGATATGACGCTGGAAGGTGAACCACTACATGCACGTACCATCTCTTTTGGTGTAACCAATGCAGATGAATTGGCAGGTCGTTTTGTAACTGTTTTGTTACTTGAGTGGCCAGAAGATGCCAATGAAAGTTTCATTGCTGAGCAGGACGAGTATACAATCTATGGTTTTAATTCTTACGAATTTACCGGTAATGAAGGTGATGGCCTGATTACAGTAATGGCTAACGAAGATGGCCCATTACCATTGACGGAAGGTTTTAACTATATTGCTGCTATTCAGTATTCAACGGATGATGATCAGGCTATGTTCTTGCAGGCTTCTGAGGATTATGATTATGCGGCAATGACTTTCTACACCGATTCTTTAGACCGTATTCGCTATTCTGCTGCACTTGATGTGAGCAACGAAGGTGATTTGAGCATGACTGGTTTCGGTCAGGATATCGTGCCTGTTGTACGCCTGAGTGTTGGAAACGATGTAGTTACTAGTACCAGCGAAGTAGAATTACCTACGGGTGCCGTTTCGGTATTCCCTAACCCTGCTAACACTTACGTGAACCTGGATTTCGATCTGGAAGAGCAAACAAGTGGCCGTTTGGTGGTATTCAATACCAAAGGACAGGTGATTATCAACCGTACTTTAGATAATGTAATGAAGGAGCGCATTCAGTTGGAAACTGCTGGCTTGCCTAGCGGTACTTACTTGATCCGCGTTGATACTGAACTTGGTGTAAGCAACCGTATGATTACGGTTCAGCACTAAATTCTACTTTATCTCAGCAGCCTTACAGTTGTTGGAATAAAAAATAGCACGGAAATAAATCACCATTTATTTCTACGCAATACAAAAGAAGGGCATAGATGAGGTAATTCTCATTTATGCCCTTTTCTTATTTAGGTTTTATTGAAAGGAAGGTTTTTAGCGCATGCCTGCTTTCTTCGGGGGAGTTTATCCATTGACTATAAGGCAGGGAGAAGCAGGGAATCCCCAGTCGCTCAAGCATTCTCCATCGTTCTAGCGGTAACGCCATTTCGTAAACGCCGGGAAAACCGATGAGATCAATGCAGTAAGTATGATTTTGATGGACCACAACCAAATCAATTTCGAGCCCGGCAATAGGATAATTTTCCAAGATCGTAGATGTGCCTTGCTGTGCAATAAATTGGCTCACTTCTTCCAGGAAGGGATCGGTGTCAAACGAAGCTTTTTGAGCAATAGCTGGAGTCGATTCTACTACACCTGATGTCTGTAGATAACGTGTCAATAGATGATCAACGGGAAGCTGATGAACATCAACGGATAGGAACATATACTGAGCAGCCCGAGCTCGGGTAATGCTTACATTAAAGACATTCTCTTTAGCAAGGTAGCGGTAAGTACCGGCAGGAGTTGTTGCATCAACGACCCAGGAAATTAGCATCAGATCTCGTTCTTCTCCCTGAAAGTCGTGTGGGGTACCGATCAAGATGCGGTGTCGAGCAAGCTCTTCTGCGGAGAATGCTTCTTTGACGGCTTTTCGCAAAAAATCGACTTGGGCCCTAAAAGGCGAAAGTAAACCAATGGATTGGTGTAGTGCCGAATCCAATTCTCTTTCTTGATCGACAGTACTTCTTATTTTACGAAGGATCGCTTCCGCTTCTTTGATGTTATGCCCGCTGGCGTCTCTATCGCCATTTGAGCGATGTAGGAAAATACACTTTTGCGCATGATTATGCGGGTGTGCCGTCATGATTTTTAGTTGTGACCGATAGAAATTAACATTACTAAAATTGATGATCCCCGGTAAGGAGCGAAAATGCTCATCCAGTAGAATGATGTTTTGTTGATGCTTGATGCGGTTACTCACCAAATCAAGTAGACTGTGGTCACGGTAAGAGAGTCGCTGCTGCAAGTTGTTTAGTTCGGTAGCAGGTAACTGAAAGCGTTGTGCAAAACCGAGTTGCCGCTCCCTCGACAGGAAGGAAACGTGCCGAAGCTGTTTGGGGTCACCCACAATTACGGCTCTTTTGGCCCGTTGCAGCAGCGGGAAAGCACTGGCCATATCTGATTGACTGGCTTCGTCAATAATGACAAGGTCAAACAAGCTAGCCTCCAAAGGAAGTACTTCTTGAATATGGCTACTGTCGACCAACCATACCGGAAGAGCGCTTAGTAGTTTTCGGAAATTTATCTGGTTGAAATACCGTTCTTTTTGATTGCCCGTTTTACTTTTAAGGGCTTCCCATGTTTGTTGCAGTTCATTTCTGTGAGTACGTAAGGCACTGGTGAGGCACGCGGAAAACAAGCCCTCTAGGTGTTTCCGCGAACGATGTTGTAACTTATGACTAGCTTGTTCTAATTGTTGGTGGAGTTCCCACATCGGAGTGATACCGTCAAAAGCTCTTCGTAGTCGCCAACGCTGAAACCGCTCTCGCCAGCTAAGGGAATCCTTAGTCATCAACTTTCCCATAATAAGCTCTTTATCGGCTCGTAGCGCAAGGATATCTTCCAAGTTAGCTGTTTGGGAAAGGAAAGTATCCAATTCAATTTTTATCCGCTTTTGATCAGAAGGGTAAACGTATTTTACACCCAAACCATTTAACCAGTCTTTTAGTCGGCGGCGCAAATGCTTGCGATAATCCTTACGGGTAGCACGGATAGCAATACCGGGAAGTTGAAAGTCTCTTTCCAATTTATCGGCAATAACTTCAACTGCTTGTGGGTTTTTGGCTGCAATCAGCACCGACTCACCTTGGCTGAGTCGATCAGCGGCAATAGCAGCGATAGTAAAGGACTTTCCCGTCCCTGGTGGCCCGTTGACCATAGTGATCGTTTGTGTAGCTGCTGCCTGGAGGATGGCCTTTTGGTTATTGCTTAGCAGTACGGGCAGAGGGGTAGGCGTTTGTTTTTTATTGGTGGATGAAAGGTCGTCATTGGTGAATAACTCTTGAAGAACAGGTGAAAAGGTAGTACCCTGAGCAATGGTTTCCAATTCATTGAGAATGCCCAATGATCCCGATGCTTTTTGCATCATTGCTAAACCTGTATGAGGTAAAAGCGTAAATCCTTCTTTTTGCTTTCGTATGCTTTGTTTGAGGGATTGTTCGCTAATAGATTTAGGAAACGCATCTAGATCATTTAGCACTAAGTCAGGAAAAATGGAAGCAAGTTGCAGCTCTAGGGCGTGCAGGTGGTCAAAATCAAGTGGGCCGGTGGGCAAAATAT
Source organism: Lewinella sp. (assembly GCF_050633125.1). NCBI lineage: Bacteria > Pseudomonadati > Bacteroidota > Saprospiria > Saprospirales > Lewinellaceae > Lewinella > Lewinella sp. The sequence continues at coordinate 10,907 of NZ_JBOEFX010000053.1, read as the reverse complement.
TGTTCAGGTGATCTAAGAGGGAAGGGATGTTCCCAATATTCAACTCCTGAAGGACATCCGCTACAGCTGGATTGATGACCATGCCGGAAAAATCAAGGCTTACCTGATACACTTCCTGTAAGTGATTAAGCTCTGCCGGGATTAAATACAAGGGCGCGCAGACGGTACGTTGTTTGCCGAGCAACTGGGTACGCCCCACCAGAAATAAGGCATGGACATAGAGCTGCTCTTCTTTGCCATGGAGGTAGATGTGTTTGCTTAAAGAGCTGGCCCAATCCGTGTCAACGGGCAAAGTTTCGAGGGTGCCTTGGAGAAAAGCTTCATCGGCAAAGAGGTGTTGATGATTGGCTTTAGTGCTGAAAAAATTCAAAAGATTTACCGCCCGATAGTCGGCCTGGTAGCAGGCACGGAGATACTGGGTAATGGCAGGTAGCGCATTTGCCATAATTCTTTGTTGCGTTAATGATAACTAATAGTTGTCAAACTAATGACTTCATATAGTTACCACAATTTCTTTACTCTTGCTACCAAAGTCGATGAAGCTGGATGAATTTTAGATGTAATTACTATTCGTAGAAAAAGTCGTAAGCCCACAGGATTTTACTCACCATTGGGTTCTGAAGGATCATAAAATCATTGGCATGAGTCAGGCCATAATAACCTGTTACTTCGGTCGGCTGAGTGGTTGTCCCCGTCTTAGGGTCAACGAAGGGTTTACCGAAGATAGGGAATAGTTGTAGTGATTGAGTATCCTCATTCTTAGTATCTACGGTAATAATGGCAAAAGGAATCTGCTGAGTGATTTCATCTCTTTCTCGGTTTAGGTTGTTGAAGCCGGAAGCGATGATCTTTTCAAAATTATTACGATAGGCTTGAACTCTACTAGGCTGTAAAGGCTTTTGTATACGGGGCGTCAAAGGGTAGAATGGTTCAACTTTGGGCGCTTCGTTATAGTCGATCCTAAAAGACTTGTTTTGTTGTTTAGGATATTCGACACTAACGCTGGTGATATTTTCCGGGTTTAGTCGGAAGATGGTACGGTCTCGCCAGTCATCGCCAATGAGGTTATAGCGGAAGCGGAGGTTACCTTCCCATCCTGGAATTTCGGCTACGTACGGTTGTTCTGCACCATCAAGAATGATATGTGTACCTCGTTCATCATTGGTTGCACCACCAATGTAGTAGGTTTTTAGCAGTTCGTTGTCCTTACCGTATATCTCTACCTTGATACCTTGGGTAGCTAAACCATCAATCATATTGGGGATGGCCGCGTCAGCAGGTTTGAAGCGCATTCGTATTTTGTCAACAGCTGTGAGAAGGTTCTCTACAGCATCTGGCCGAGCAGGGTATTCGTCGTTGTACACCCATCCAGAAGATGTACGGGTAAGGGTTGTACGGTTGCCGTTGCGGTCACCTAGGAACACCTTATAAACATCCTCGCGAGGTACGGAGAACTCCCGGTCTGCACCAACCACGGAGCTCACTGTCCCCTGTTTTTCTTCGCTCATTAAAAAATAGGCACCAGCGCCTAGGATTACTACAGCGACTAATAAAATAAGGGTACGATTCATTAATTTTTTATTTGTCCGCAAAGGTGCGGGCTTCCTCTGGTTTATCCAAACCGGATTGAGTGAAAGTGCCGACAAAGGGGGTAGGGGATAGCTTTGGTTTATTCTCTTTTATTCACCAACCCGTACTTTTTTCTTCGTAGTAAGAAATAAACCAAACCAAATAATAGTAGAAGTGCTACAGGGGTAGCAATGTTGATTACTCTCCAGAAGGTAGCTTCGGCCTCGGCCCGCTCATTGTTGAGCATACGTAGGCGTACTTCCTTGCCGCGGGCCTGGATGATCCCCCCGTCGTCGAGCAGGTATTCCAGCGCATTGAAAAGGAAGTCTTTATTTGAGAATTGATATTTCTCGAAAACATTGTACCCCAGAGGAACAACCGATCCATCGGGGCGTACAGGGTTGGCAACAACGTCTCCATCTGAGACGACAATCATAGCATTAGGAACACTTTGACTTTGATACTCTACGCCGATATCTTCTAAAACCGCCAAATTTTCAGGGCTCAGCCTGTTTTCGTACATACTGGAAAAAGTGCCTTCTAATAGTACACCCATGACCAAAGAATCCTGTTGGAATTTGTTTGGATCAAGGTCGTAGCGGAGAAAGTCAAAATCGAGACCAACAGGTAGTTTTTGGTAACGAGCAGCATCACTACTCATTAGCAGGATGGTTTTATCAATAGGCGTTTTTGTCCGGGGAGAAAGGTCAATGGAACTGGGGTAAAAGAGGTTGACGGCTTCCAGGCTACGGACAATTGGGTGGTTGCTCTGTGGCAGTGCCAGTACATGGTAGGGATAACGGAAGAGGTCAAACTGAGGCGCATTACCCAGCATACCCGTAGCGAGGGGAATACGTGTACTACGTAAATCCTGCACCAAATCATCATTGAATCGGAGCCCATAGCGGAAGAGCAGATCGTCGATGTTAAGGTCGTAAGGTTTTGGGTAATATTCCGGTCTGCCTTGCAAACTATCCAGGTCAACAGCCACTCGGTCGAGGAGCCACATGACCTTACCTCCGTTCATGATATATTGGTCAATTTTAAACTTGTTGTTGTCCGAGAAGGGGCGAGTAGGTTTTGCAATAATTAATGCAGAAATGTCTTGAGGGATCACAGCCACGCTATCCATTGACAAGCGGCCTACATCGTAATAGGTCCGGAGTTCTTTTTCCAAGTCAGCCGTTTGGATAGGCGGAAGTTCTCCTTGTCCGGTACTGAATGCAATGATTTCGCGATAAGAGCGGTTTAGTTTTTGAATAGCATTTGCAAACTTATATTCCAAAAGCGCTACGGCATTGTTTAGCACCACATCGCTGGGTACGCCGGGGATTTCGTTTTCGAGAATATTGACGTAAACAGAGCGCTCTCCCTTATAGAAAATGGCATAAGGAAAAATGGAAGTAGTAGAAGTCCCTTCAACGCCTTTTACACGAAGATTGACGGGGACGATGCCCTCTTCTTTGTATTGCTCTCGACGGGTGTTGATTTCGTCGACAGTCCCTTCGTTGGGGTTGTAGAACTCATATTCAATGTAGGGCGATTCCGAGTGGAAATCCTCCAACATCTCACGGGTGGCAGATTGTAAACGCTTAAATCCTGCCGGGAATTCGCCCTCTAGCAAGACGCGAACAAAAATGACGTCTTCCTGTGCTTCGAGCAAGGTTTTCGTGCCCTCTGTGAGGGTGTAGCGTTTTTCTTCGGTCAAGTCTAAGGCTCCATAAAGAGGACGTCCCCCCATCCGGCTATTGGCCACGATGTTGATCAAAAGGAGCACTCCTAAGCCTAGAAAAAATTGAACGATAGTTTGTGTCTTACGATTCACGCTAAGGGATTTTTGTAAAAACGTAATGGATTACGTCTCCATGCAATTGTGTATACCTCTAGTTTTGGAGTGTTACCATTTTCTACGCTCCAATGCCAGCATAGAGAGGAAGAGAAAAAAGCCGGAAGCACTCAAGAAGTAGATGACATCGCGGGAGTCTATGACGCCACGGCTTAGACTGTCATAATGGTAAAGCATCCCCATCATTTGTACGACATCATCACCCTGGCCTATAAAAATGGGTAACCGGCTGAGGTAGTCGAAGCCCCAGAAAAACCAGAAACACATCGCTGTAGCTGCCAAGAAGGCTACAATTTGATTACGGGTAATGGAACTGGCAAAAATGCCGATGGCTGCAAAGCCTCCGGCCAGGAAAAGGAGGCCGATATAGGATCCAAGGATTCCGCCCGAGTCGAGATTACCACGGGGTGCCCCCAATTCATACACCGTATAGTAATAAAAGAGGGTAGGCAATAAGGCAAAGGCAATCAATGCAAAACTCGCGAGGTACTTGCCCAAAATGATTTGCCAGTCGGAAATTGGACGGGTGATCAGTAGTTCAATTGTTCCGCTTTGTTGCTCTTCAGCAAAAGTACGCATGGTGATTGCCGGAATAAGGAAGACGAAAATGTTAGGCGCCAGTGCAAAAAGCTGGTCGAGCGTAGCAAAGCCATAATTGAGTAAGCTGGTGTCGGGGAAAACAAACATAAACAGCCCCAGTACTATCAGGAAAACACCGATAACAATATAGCCGATCAGGGAGCTGAAAAACAGATTAATTTCTTTGCGAAAAATACTGAGCATGAGCTTCTTTTGGTTGAATGCAACTTGATTTTACCGTACAGGTGCCAAGGAAACCATAGTCACATAGTATTTGCAAAAGTACAAAAGCAGCCGCGTTTGTACTAATGCGTTTTTACTAATCTAATTGGTGAGTTGAGAAGGTGCGGGCAGATAAATAGGGTGGCGATCATCATAGATGAGTAAAGTGCGTTGAAGACGTTTTTCTGCTTCCTCTATTGAAAGGCTTTCCAGTGATTTGGTCAGCGCAGGATCATCGGCCATCAGTCGCATGAGGTTCACTCGATCAAAGGGGCTGGTTTCGCCAGTAGCCAGGGCCAGAACGCGCTCGGTAAGCATAGGTTTCTCGCGGATTACATTTTGTTGCCGGAAGGGTATCCCCGTCATTGGGTTATAGGCCTTTATCAAGACTGTATCCGGTTGGTTTTGCTCATAAGCAAAATAGCACAAGCGACCACGAACCCGCAAACCTGCATAGACCGTAAAATTACGGACAGTATCCACATAAGCACGGGTATAAGCAAGGCCATTGAGGCAAATGAAATCTATATTTTGTAACGCTACGGGAAGATCGGGACGCCCTTTAGGGTACAAATTCTCGACTTTCAGAATATACTCTTCCTCTTGTACAACTAGGTTCCCGGCCAGGGTTTTGAAAGTAAGATTGGGTTGGTTGGTTCGCAATACTTCGGCATTTGCATAAAGACCATCGGTAAAGCGAAAATTGACATCCACCAAAACACTGTCAGTAGCTTCCGTCTGTGCATACAAACCAAGAAAACAAAACATTAAAACCAGGTTCAAACCATACTTCATACCTTCGCTTTTTGTTCCGTTAATTGGCGGAATACATCTTCAATACTCAGTTCGTCGCGGCGCAACTCTAACAAAGGAGCCTTTTGCGCCACCGCTAATTGGAAAACAGCTTCGCGGATATCTTGTTTGCCTACAGAGGCTAGTCGCCAGCGGTCTTTTCCAAATGATTCAACGGTACGAACCCCGGAGATTGCAGCGAGGTCTGCCTTAGTTACAGGTTTTGCAAAGGCAACGGTCACAATCGTTTCTCCTTGCAGTCGGGACTGTAATCTCTCGATAGGATCGTTGGCAACGAGTTTTCCCTGGTTGATGATGATGACCCGGTCGCACAATGCTTGTACTTCCTGCATAATGTGGGTAGAAAAAATTACGGTTTTCTTTTCACCCAACTGCTTGATAAGGTTCCGGATTTCTGCCAACTGATTAGGGTCAAGGCCAGAAGTCGGTTCGTCAAGAATGAGCACTTGAGGGTCGTGAATCATGGCTTGAGCCAAGCCCACCCGCTGGCGATAACCTTTAGAGAGGGCTCCAATAGGTTTATGCTGTTCCTTACCCAGCCCGGTCATGTCAATAAGCTCATTGATGCGCTTTTCAGGCTTGGCCAGCTTGTGGATGCGGGCTACAAAAGTCAGATATTCCCGTACGTACATATCCTTGTAGAGGGGGTTATTTTCTGGCAGGTAACCAATCTCGCGTTGAGCGGTCAGGGTATCTTCCACGACATCAATCCCACAAACCGTCAACTTGCCTTCGCTGGGAGGCAGGTAGCCGGTAATCATCTTCATGGTGGTGGTCTTACCCGCACCGTTAGGGCCAAGGAAGCCAAGGATTTCTCCGGGTTTTGCTTCGAAGGCAATATGGTCCACCGCGCGTTGGGTGTCGTAAATTTTCGTTAGTTGTTCAACTTGAACTGACATATGTAGGCTTTTGCTACCGCAAAAATAGCAGGTATACTGGTAAGTGGAGATATAAAATCAGTTATTCCTGTTTTCTAAACGGCTTTAGAGGTAGGAAGTTTAAGCTTATGGTGTTACTTACTGGTCTACAACGCTCAGAATCAAAGGAGCGTATAGAAAGGTAAATGGTTGGTAGATCATTCTTTTATGCAGAGAAAGAGTGCTGATGTTAGGTAGTGTAGCAAGGTACCTAAAAGAACGGGCTGAAGCCCCTAATGTGCAACTTTTCATAGGTTTAAAGGTCTTTTTGTGCGTATCGTTTTAAACATCTTTTGAGGTTAATGCTAAAGACAATTATTAATGAAATCTTTGATGCTTCCAATTAAGAATAAAATATATAGAGTTGCTTTTCTATCTCTTTTCCTTTATGCCATATTTGGGTTGACATCTTCTGTTACTGCACAATCATTTGATCAAATCACAAATGATCAATGGGAAGAGGATATTGATTTTTTATCAGAGCAATTATTAAAAACAGTGCCTGGTATAGAAGAGCGTGTTAGCAAGGAGGTGCTAGAAGCTGAGATGGAAGCTCTTAAATCAAGTTTACCGAACCTTAACGGTGTTCAAACAGCTCTAGCTCTCCAAAAGGTGCTTGGCTTAGTGAAGGAGGATGGGTGTGACATCTACCCGTTTCAAGAAGTTTTAGGGAGCAAAATATTACCTCTAAAAACCTATCTATTTGCTGATGGACTATACATCTGTGATGCAAGTGAAGAATACAGCAATATAATTGGGCAAAAAATAGAAACAATAAATAAAGTTCCTGTTGCAAATGTTTTGAAAGCGATAATGGCTTTTTCTCCTGCTGATAATACCTACTTTCAGGCTTATCTGTTTCCTTTTTATTGGCAAATTGATACTTGGTTCGCCTCAGCTATGAACGCCCCTATTACAGAGGAATTAACATTAGGTTTCACATCAGGCAAGGAGGCGGTTGTAGCTTACGAAGAAGTTTCGGAGTATATCCAACTCGATCGACAGCTGACTAGTCACCGGCAATTAAGTTCATCTTCCATACGACATGAAAATGAAAACTACTGGATGGAATATATGGAAGAAGAACAAACTTTATTTGTACAGTTTCTGACCATTTCTGATAATAAGGGAGGGCTATCAATTAAGCAATTTACAGAAGAAGTAGAAACCGCGATTAAAACTTTAGAAATCGCGAGGTTGGTTATTGATAATCGCTATGGTGGTGGTGGGAATGGTTTTAAATTAAAACCATTTATAGATATGATCAAAGAAAGTGAAGCGTTGAATCACCGAGGCAAATTATTTGTTCTTACGAGCAGGGCAACCCGTGGTACGGTGATGGAACTTACTTCAATTTTAGAGCTCAATACGAAAGCCGTATTTATTGGAGAACCTACTGGCGAAGGGCCTAATTTAGTTGGCGATACGAGAATAGTTGAACTGCCAAATTCAAAACTTCGTGTGTCTTTAACGAATAAATTTTGGCCTACCAGTTGGGAAAAAGACAATAGGTTGGTTATTCATCCAGAAGTAGAGGTAGCTTACCGTTTTGAAGATTATCAAGAAAAAATAGATCCTTGGTTAATTGCAGTTCAGGAATATGAACCTGTATCGGAAATTACAGAAAAGGCTCAAATTAAATCACTTAGCCCTTTGAAGGGTAAGTACTCAATAGAAGGTGAGTCTGTAGAGATTTTTGAAGAAAACGGGCAGCTATTTGTTGCGTTGAAACGAAAAATGAAGAGTTTTTTCGAACTTAAAACCCAACTTTACCCCATGGAAGAAGGGGTTTTAGTAACAGATATAAGGGATGTTAAGCTCTTGTATAAGCTTGATTTGAATGGTAAACCGGAATTATTAGGTATTAGTTGGAAAGGAGTTGATTTAAGAATTAATAGCTAGTTAATCAGATTTTTATAAGAGACTTGTGATTGTAAAACGTTAATGGGGTAAGGAACTGATCCAGAATTAGTATTTTTACGAACGGACAAAGTCTATAAACATGAAATATTTACCTCTTCTCCTTTTCACCCTACTGCTCTGGGCTTGTGATACCCCAAAGCCTAATGCAGCAACTAGTGCCGTCCCTATGGCAGAGGCAGCCTACGTTTCACCTAAAGTATACACGGTAAACGAACCTCTAGCGGGCTTGCCAGCTGATTCTATTCCTGTTTCTTATTCCATCAAAGGTGTGGCTGAAGCCCCTGTCGGATTCAATGGCATGATGGGCGAATGGGTGGCTGCGTATGATGAAAACGAGGCCGTCAGGTTTCTGCCAGGCAAATATGTTTCCTATTATAAAGGAGAAAAAGTCGTGGAAGAAAATATGACATACTACCAGATTTGTCCAGAAGAGTGTACTGGTGGTCAAGGGCCGGAATTGCCCTGTTTTGTGCTGTCTAGTGCCTATGAAAAAATGTGCTTTGCCATTTTGAACCAAACTGACGAAATGCTGGAATTAAGTCTGTTGGGCGCTGATGGTGCTGTACTTACCTATCACCGAAAAAAAGCCAATTAAAGTACTAAGTACTTGGTATCAAATAAAACCTATGAGCTTTTTCGAACGCTGGTTCGGCAATAAAGATGAAGCCAATGCTCAGCCCGATATTCGTTTTGGGCGCTATAGCGACTCCTATAAATCCACCGATTGCTATGACGCTTGGGATGCAGCACTTACTGATTTCGAAAACGGTAAGTACCTCACTTCCTACGAGCAGTTTCTTTATTTTCTGAGAGACGAAGAAGAAGAGAATGTCGTATGGGAAAAAAGTGATCAAGGCCTCGCGTTTGAACTGTTTCAGGGCAGTAAAAGAGTAGTTGGATGGGCCACACGCCAACGGTTAAGAGTAGAAGCACGGGTAGCAAGAATTAGCGCCCCCCGGCCAGAATTATTAAGGAGATTGGTCGAACAGAATTATTCGCTCAAATTTAGCCGTTACGCCCTTGATCCGGATTATCATATTACTGTGGTGTTTGAAACAGATACCATCGACGCCTCTCCTTATAAGTTATACTACGCCCTGAAAGAGGTCGCTACCCAGGCCGACAAACAAGACGATCTACTGCTAGAGGAATTCGGCCACATGGAGCCCGTCGATAGTTCTCATTTGAACCCGCTATCGGAAGAGGAGACCCACATCAAGCATCAGTATATTGTCAAGGAAATTCGCAGGACACTGGAGGAAGCCGAAAATGGTGCGCTTGACAGAGAAGAATACCCCAGTGGCACGGCTTGCCTATTACTGTCATTGATTTACAAACTGGACTATTTGACCAAGCCAGAGGGCTTTACGATGGAGGCACTGGAGCGTATTCACCGTCGTTTTTTCTCCAAAGACACGGCGATGAATGTTCAGCAAAAAAATGAAATGATCATCGCTGAGCTGCGTAGCTTGCTCGAACGCTCTGAAAAAGAGTACAGCAGGGAGATGTATCAGGTGAAAACGACCTTCGGAATTACCGCCCCGGTCACCCACGATCGTATCGTCAACCTTATCGATTCGGAATTACACCAGATGGACTGGTACAAAGAGAATGGGTACTACAAAATTGCTGCTGCTTACCCTTGTTATATCGTGGGTTATAGCCTGTTTATTTATGCTATACCACAGCCTGATCGCGAGTTTTTTCATTTGTTTTTTAGGGTAACAGAGCCAGCTTATTTTAAAGGACTGGGTTTTCAACCTAATTATTGTGACCCAGAAACCAAACAGTTGGACAGCAAATCCATCCGAAAGGCTATTGATCAAATCGCCAAAAAACACCGCAGTCGCTATCCACAGTTACGGCCGTCTGTGAGCACCCTTTCTTTTGATAATTTGCTCGATTTCTCTAGGACCTTTTTACTCATGATTCGGGAGCTGGATCTGACCAGGTTAGATTAACCCCAAAACGTCCGAATAAACCGTTCTGCATTTCCATGGGCGAGCGCTTTCAATTCCTGTTCCGTTACACCAAGTTCATTTAGTTGCTGCAAAATTTTTGGGTATTGGCCAGCATCTTCGTATTCAGGAAAAAAGAGAGGCTGGCGCTCCGGAGCAGGAATCCCTAGGCGGTAGAAAAAATCGGCACCAAAGGCCATACATTTAGGCGCATTGGCCAAGCCGTAACGGATATGTTCCAACAAAGAACTCGGTTGGTCACCATCGAGAAACAATCGTAGGAAATTGGCCCCAATTAAACCATTCCGGTTGACGATTTCTACGACCAGCTCGGAGGGTAAATTGCGAGAATGATTCCGTAAGATGCGAAAGTTGGAATGACTGGCGATTACTGCCAGGTCGTAGCGTTTTTTATCAATATAATTGATGATGTCATAGGCCATCGCATCGCTGGTATGCGACAAATCTACGGGGATATCTTTTTCTGCCATGTAGTCGAGCAAAGCTTCTCCATCAGGTTTTAGTCCAACGGTGCTGTAGTTGCCGCCGCCAAAACGATTTTCGGTATGATGAGTGATCGTAATGTAAAAGAGCCGCTTGCCAATATTGAGGATGTTATCCAAGCGGGCAAAGGCAGTTTCCAACGATTCTTCTTCCGTGGCAAGAATACTGGCGTTTTCGATAGCTAAAGTGACACCTATTTGGTCTTTTACTGGCTGGTCGAGTTGCTTACTATCAGTGAGGGCAAAGAAGGGAGATTGTTGCAGCAAATCTTGGTAAGCTTGTAGTTGTAGCTCGCCCCAGTGTACGCTCTCGGCACCTGTGGTAGCAAAAATAGCTAGTACCTGATGTTTTACATTTCCTTTTTGCAAATAGGGCAGGGTCACGCCAATATCCTCTGTAGCAAGTATGCTGGCTCCTGGTGCTTTTGCCAGGTAGAGAAGGAGGTCGCAGTGGAGGTCTGTGATGTTCAAGTTGATGTTGTTTAGGAAATATTCTACGATAATAACAAAAAAAGCGCCGACCAAGTGGCCAGCGCTTTTATGTTGTGGAGACGCCGAGAGTCGAACTCGGGTCCAG
>NZ_JBOEFX010000052.1:51678-70006 GCF_050633125.1 Lewinella sp. | reverse complement strand
TATCAAGTTATTGCCTGGCCAAGAAATTCAATTCAAAGCAGCCCCAGAGCGGATTACAGCCCCTTTAAATCCCGATGCCTTCGATTTTTCGGAATGGCAGGCACGTAAGGGCGTTTACCATCAGGCTCGAATATCTGAGCAAGACTGGATGTTGGTAAATCCAAAACTCTCTTTACGAGGATTGGCTTATCAATACCGGGAAGATCTACTCAAAATTTTGCGCCAGCATCTGCCAACGGGCTCTAACGAACTGGCAGTCGGTGCGGCCTTGATTCTTGGGAAACGAGATGAATTAAGCACCGACCTACGTAATGCTTATGCCGAAACCGGCGCTGTACACGTCTTGGCGGTTTCGGGCCTCCATCTAGGGTTTGTTGCCTGGGGCTTGGGTTTGTTGTTTGGTTGGGGACCGTTTAAAAGATCAGGATGGAAATGGATACGATTGCTGCTCATTTTGACAGGAATTTGGGGTTTTGCCTTAGTTACAGGGCTGTCGCCATCGGTGCAGCGTGCGGCGGTAATGTTCAGTTTTCTTTGGCTGGGCCAAACTCTGGGTAGGCGGGCTAGTATTTATAATTCTCTTGGCGCTTCTGCTTTACTACTTTTGCTTATTGACCCTTACCTACTGTTTGATATTGGGTTCCAATTGTCGTACTTGGCGTTGTTGGGGATCGTCTTTTTCCAGCCACGTTTGTATAGACTTTGGTATTCACCATTCAAAATCGTTGACTATGCCTGGAGTTTGACGACAGTGGCTATTGCTGCCCAACTCACTACTTTTCCACTCAGTTTATATTATTTTCATCAGTTTCCGCTTTACTTTTTGCTTACAGGCCTGGTTGTTGTGCTTGCGGCATCGTTTATTCTCGGGTTAGGGATTTCGTTATTTCTACTACATTGGATTACGCCACTAGCTACCTTGTTGGGCAAGCTCTTACTTGGTATTATTTGGCTAAATAATGCCTTCATTTTTACGATACAAAAACTTCCTGGCCATCTTCTTAGTGGCATCTGGATCAGTGAATGGTTGCTGTTTTTCCTATTTGTGTGTTTGTTTTTCTTGGCTTGGTACAGTGCTCATCGTCGAATTACTTACCTCTTTACCGGCTTGTCGGCATTGATTTTGGCACTGGCAATCAATGTGTTCACCAAAGCCGATTTGGCACAACAGCGATCCTGGACGGTCTATCATCTCTACAAAGCTTCTGTTGTGGATGCCTTTGATGGCTATCATCGCTATAGCATTTCCAGTGTTGAAGAGGATGATCCTGCCCTTGATTGGGCAGTAAATCCGCACAGAGAGAAAAGGGGAGTGACGCGTTGGCCAGCAATGGAAACACCGCTCCACTGGTACGAACAATCCCCCGTATTTGCTTTTTATAATCAGCGTTTGGTCATCATTGATCGAGACTGGAATCCTGGACTTACTCCAGAAAACAAGCTAAAGGTAGATTTGGTACTTATTCAGGATGCTCCGAGGGTCACATTGGCTGATTTATCAACCCATTTTTCAGCAGATACCTGGATTTTTGATGGCTCCAATTACCCAGGACAGGTCACTAAATGGTTACAAGAGGCTGAAGGTTTAGGGCTTTCTGTACACTGGACCGCCAGAGATGGTGCTTTTCAGAAAGAATTTTAAGGAACAGCACGAAAATAAGGAACAGCACGAAAATAAAAAGCGATTCTGTTTTTCATAATAGTTGAATAAACGCTTCATTTAAAGTGTTTTAACTATTTGAAAAACCTAAAGAGAATCGCATTTTATTTTCTGCGCAATAAAAGGACCATGGACAATCACTTTTTTTATTTCAGCAAGGGAGAACGAATAGGCATCATTGTATTGATTACTCTCTGCGTGGTGCTTTTCATTTTGCCAGGCTTTCTACCTGATCGCAGCCAACACGATCCTGTCGACTTTTCATCTTTTGTTGAAGAAGTCAGCAAGCGGGGGAATGCTCCCGTGTCTGATAAAGAAAATGCTATCGCACAAACTAACGGGGCGGCTTTATCTCCCCATACTTTTGATCCTAATCAAGCGACCAAAGAAGATCTTCAGGCGCTGGGTGTATCGGCGGGAAGTATTCGTTCCTGGCTGAGTTATATACGCAAGGGAGGAGCATTCAAATCGTGGCAAGACGTTGAGAAATTCCGGGCGCTCTCTGAACAAGAACGTTCAGCGCTTAAACCTTATCTAGCTTTTGGAAATGAAACAGATGCTGCTGCTCAACAGGATGCGCCCCCTACGGCTGCGCCGATAATGCAGATCTTTAACCCAAATGATGTAAGCAAAAACACCCTGCAAACAATGGGCATTTCAGAGAAGGTTGCTCACAATTGGACCCGCTTTATAGCTAGTGGTGGAAGATTTCGAAAGCCAGAGGAAATACAGAAGGTCTATGGATTGTCCACAACTGATTTTGAACGCTTGCTACCGTATGTAGAACTACCTGAGACTGCGAATGATGCTTTCGCCAGCGCCGATGATACTCCACGCACTTATGAAGATGTTTCCACCAAGGTCGTCGTCGATATTAATCAGGCCAGTGCCGCCGAATGGCAAGAATTACGAGGCATCGGCCCTGCATTCAGTAAGCGTATTGTCAATTTTAGAGATAAGCTGGGCGGCTTTCAAAGCGTACAGCAAGTCAGCGAAACTTACGGGCTGCCAGATAGTGTTTTCCAAAAAATCTCCCTACAGTTGAGGCCTTCACCTATTTTGCGAAAGCTAAAAATCAACACCGCTACGGTGGAAGAATTGGCCACTCATCCCTACCTCCGCTTCAGCGATGCCCGCATGATCGTCAGTTATCGCGAGGAACATGGGGCGTATGCGGCCACTGCTGATCTGGATAAACTGTATGGTTTGGAAGAACAAACTAAGCAGAAAATCAAGCCATACCTTTCTTTTGAATAAAAAAAGCAGGCCCACCATCAGTGGGCCCACTCATCAACAATCCAATCGTTTATGTCCGGTTTGTGCCTAAAGGGCAGCACGAAAATTATATGCAATTTCGCTTCGCGTCTACTACGTGGTTGTTTTTCGTAATAGTTGAATAAACGCTTCANNTCATTTAAAGTGTTTTAACTATTTGAAAAATTCAAAAAAAATTGTCATTTATTTTCTGCGCAATAAAGGGTGATTGGATAAAACATTTATTTTTTCGAATGCTCTTAATCACCAACACTCATGGATAAGCTTGTAGCTCCTTCGGGGATGCTGTACACCTCGGTGCCAGGGTGAGCAGCCGACCAAGAGAACCAGTACATGCTGGCACTTGGCAGTGGGTTTCCTTCCAGGTCGGTTACGTAAGCAGCTTGTGCAGTAGCGACAAACTCAATGCTTACTTCCTGTCCATTGACCATGTCTAGTGTGATTTGATTTTCCGCTTTTTCGAGTACAGCGTAAGGGTATGCTTTGTATACACCATCAACTTGTACACCTACGATTCTTTCTTTAAGCTGTAAGCGATCGTCGCTAGCGTTCATCGGAAACATCAGTCGGTCGGTAGTGCCGTAGTAGGCATAAGCATCCACATCATAGTTGCGGGTATAGCCGGTTTCTTCGGCCAGGAGCAACGTTTCAGGGTGGCGTTCTTGCCATTCCCCCCATGTCGTTAGCGTAGTAGGTAGTAGATCAAGTTGAGCACCTGCCACTGGGCCAGCTACTGCACGCCCCAAGGTCTGCGACCATAGGCTTTCTGTTTCCCGATCGAAATACAGGGCGTTGTTGTTGTAGAGTAAGCCAGATACGGCCAGCTCCCAGGTCTGTTCGTGGGCTTCGGTACGGTAAGCCATCGCACTGCCACACAATGGACTGTAAGTAATGGCTACGCGCTCTCCCTTAAAATCATCATTGATAATTTCATGGTAGTTGAGTACGCGAATGGGGTAGGCTTTGGTTACGCCGTTCCTGGTTACACCGATCACCAGATCTTCTTCTGTGAGCCACTTGTCTGACCGCGCAGAGGTGAAATGAGGGTCGGTCAAGGAAGGAATGCCATCCTTGCCGGGGCCACCTTGAATGATTTCCCAGGAAGGGAGTTCTGAATTAGAAAGGTCAAAGTCTTCGTCGGCGAACGATTCTTCAACAAAGATAGCGCGCTGAGCATTCAATCCTGTGCCACACAAGATCATCACAACAGCCATCATCAAAAAGGAGCGAAATACTTTATTCATCTTGGGTTAGATTTTGGAAATTTTTCTTGAAATAGTGTTCAAGTACTCCTCAATCCAAAAGCGTGCCAAAAATGAAAATGGGCAAAAAAAAGTGGAAACGCCGCATAGCAACGTCTCCATCTTTTTTATGTGTACAGATATTGCAGCGCAACATCTTGTCTCTTTTTTAGGCATCCTCCCGGCCCGAAGGGCGGGAGCGGGCTATACGCTCTTATGCAGTGCTGCGCATTGCATACCGCTTCTATCCCTGGCTGTGCTCGCTCCGCTGCGCCGTGCTACCCTCCCAAAGTCGGTCCGCATTTTTTTAAGAGATTGTTTGGAAATCAGTTCGCAAAATTTCCAAACAAGCTCTAATCAAAATTAACAGCGGGCGCATTTTCTGAACCAGCTTGCGCTTCAAATTGTGCTTTTTCGCTAAAGCCAAATATGCTGGCAAAGAAGCTACCAGGGAATCGGCGTACTTGCTTGTTGTAACCCGTTACTACTTCATTGAAGTTTTGGCGAGATACCGCAACGCGATTTTCAGTGCCTTCCAGTTGAGTCTGTAAATCACGGAAGTTGGCATTGGCTTGTAACTCCGGATATTTCTCAACAGTTACCAATAAGCGGCCCAAAGATTGGCCTAGCTGAGATTGTGCCGCCTGAAATTCTTGAAGCTTGTCAGCAGTCAGGTTACTGGGGTCAATGTTTACACTGGTAGCTTTGGCGCGGGCATTAACAACAGCCTCTAGCGTCTCTTTTTCGAAATTGGCTGCTCCTTTTACGGTATTCACAAGGTTTGTAATCAAGTCGGTCCTCCGCTGATACTGCGTTTGAACATTGGCCCAGGCTTGGTCTACATTCTCTTCTGAATCCACAAAGCCGTTATAGCTACTGCATCCACCCATGAAAAGAAGTAACAATAGTACCAAGACAACACCAATAGTGGTAATAGATTTCATATCGTTGTTTTATTTTTTTTCAATACAGCTTACAAATCATTGCAGCTTGTGCGAAAAATAAAGATTTTAGCCAAAATTAAGGGAAAGTGGCTACTTTAGAGAAAGTACAGTCACTTTTATTCAGACCGCTATTTGTCTATAACGTCACCAATTTGAGACCATGAAATTTCAGTTTTCTGCGCCACTCGAAGCCGCCAGCTCCAAATTATTCAATTGGCAGGTCAGGGTTCCTGCCGATGTTACGGCTGCCTTTCTTGCCAGTCCCACCAAAAAACGGGTAGTTTGTATCCTCAATGGACAGGACCCTCATCAGTGTGCCCTTACGCCTATTGGCGATGGCGTTTACGTTATCAAAGTCAATCAGGGAAGGATAAAAAAGCTGGCTTTGGAGGAAGGCAAAACCATCGTCACGGAGTTATTTCCAGACGATAGCAAGTATGGTTTGCCTATGCCCGAAGAAATGGCCGCAGTACTTGCGGAAGACCCAGAAGGAGATAAGGTTTTTCACGCGCTTTCCGCAGGTAAATTACGGACGATGCTTTATGTCGTCAGCCAGGGCACTGATAGCGATGACCGTATCTGGCGAGCGGTTCAGGTAATTGAGCATATCAAAAAGCGCAATGGAAAAATTGATTTTAAGGCGTTACATTACCAGGATTTACGGAAGTAAAGTCCCTGTCAAAGTTAGGTGCGCAGGCCAGCAGGCCGAAGCACGGGGCGTGGAGCGACCAAGGACAAGGGATGGGCAGGAGCGGTAGCGACCGACAGCCCGGTGCCGATCCCGTTCCGACTAGAAAAGTCGGGACGGGAGAAGGCATGGCCCCAAAAATAAATAGGTCAGAGTATTACTAAGTTATATCCAAGCGTGAAAGAAATTAGAAGAATTATTCAGGAATATGAGCAGATTGATTTTAGCACCGAAAAAGCGGCACTGGCTTCGGTCGTTAATGTAGAAGAATCCTCTTATAGGCGAATCGGTGCTCGGATGCTGGTGCGCAGCAACGGGGTATGGACGGGCGGCATCAGTGGTGGTTGCTTGGAACGGGATGCATTGCAGCGCTCACAAATGGCCATCTTTAAAAATGAAGCCACCAGGGTTTTGTACGATACCATGGACGACGACGAAAACCAGATCGGCGTAGGCCTCGGTTGTAATGGGCGCATCGAAGTCGTATTTACCCCACTCGATCCTACTGATCCCCGCAATGAAATCACTCAACTCAAGCGTATCATAGATGCCGACCAGCCCGCGATCATGCTCAAAATTATTGAGGCTCCTGACGATAGCGGCCTGCTGGGTGAACATCAATTGGTAGAAGATTTTAGCCATCCAGCTTCTTTTGTAGGTATTGAGACTCACACGCTCATTCCTTATGTAAAGGAAACCTTGAGCAAAAAAAAGCCCCGTCTCTTTGCATGCAATGTGAATGGGCAACCAGTGAAGTTACTGGTAGAATTCATCCGCCCGGAAACCCGGTTGATCATCGTTGGTGACAATTACGATGTATTGGCTATGCTGGGGATTGCCAAAGAGCTGGGCTGGGAAACTTACCTAGTTGGCAAAGCAAAAAAAATGTCAAAAGCCATGTTCGAAATGGCAAAACGAGTGGTAGATTATGATCAGGTAGACGAGCTGCCTGTGCATGATTATACGGCAGTAATGCTCATGTCGCATGATTATAATAAAGACAAAGCCATGCTTCCTCTTTTTGCAGCCAAGTGCCCTCCGTATATGGGGATGCTCGGCCCCAAAAAGCGCCTCCTGAAAATGCAGGATGACCTAAGGATAGACCTCGAAAACATGGATTTCCTCCACGCACCTACCGGCTTGGAAGTTGGTGCAGAATCTCCCAGCGAAATTGCTTTATCTATTGCTGCTGAGATTGTGGCGGTCTTCCGAAAGAAACCCGGCGGGCTACTAAAACACAAGGAGGGAACCATCTATGATCGCGATTAAAAGAGGAATCTCTACTTTTGTGCCTCCAAATTATCATACAACGCTATGGCCAACCGCCCTACACTGCTTATTTTTATAAAAAACCCCGAACTCGGCAAGGCAAAAACTCGCCTCGCGCAGACGGTCGGCCCTGAACGGGCACTGAAAATTTACCGCGCGCTACTTGGTCATACTTGCCAACTGACACAAGCGGTTGATGCGCAGCGAATGCTCTTTTATAGCTCGTTTATCGATGAAAAAGATGATTGGCCCAATCAAGATTTCTCAAAGTATCTACAGGTTTCTGGTGGCTTGGGAGACCGTATGACGGCCGCTTTTCAGCAGGCTTTTGAAGAAAATGGCGGCCCCGTTTTAATTATCGGTAGCGATTGCGCTCAACTAACCCCCGCTATCGTAGAACAAGGTATCAAGAAATTGGAGGCCAATGATTTTGTCATTGGCCCCGCGGAAGATGGTGGTTACTATTTGTTGGGAATGAAGAAATTTCATCCCGAAGTTTTTCAAAATGTAGCGTGGAGTACCGAAACGGTACTGCCTCAGACGTTAGAAATCATAAGCAGTAATGAGTGGTCGCACGCACTCCTCCCTGTTCTTTCTGATATCGATTACGAAGAGGATTGGGAAAAGCACGGCTGGGAGATAGATTGAAATCTTTGTACCTTTTCGTAAAATGCCTAACGAAAAGCTTGGATTTGGAGCCAGCCTTGCACTGGTCGTAGGGAACATGGTAGGCTCTGGCATTTTTCTCTTACCAGCCTCTCTGGCTATTTACGGAGGCATCAGCTTGGTCGGTTGGGTGTTTTCATCGTTAGGCGCAATTCTTTTAGCCGTGGTTTTCGGTAACCTTAGCAAATGGTTGCCGGAGGCAGACGGCGGCCCTTATGCCTATACCCGTGTAGGTTTGGGCGAGTTTCCGGCCTATCTGGTCGCTTGGGGCTATTGGGTGTCTATTTGGAGTACAAATGCAGCAATTACGGTAGCTCTGGTGGGCTACCTTGGTGTTTTCTTCCCCATTTTGAAGGTCGAACCTCAATTGGCAATTCTTACCGGTCTCGCTTTTATCTGGTTTTTTAGCTACGTCAATACCCGCAGTATTCATACTGTAGGGTGGGTGCAATTGATTACAACGATACTCAAGCTGGTGCCCATCCTGTTAATTGGCTTTATTGGAATTTTTTACTTCAAAGTCGAGCATTTTATTCCTTTTAATCAAAGCGGAAGCTCCAATTGGTCGGCTATTACTACCACTACTACCCTCACTTTGTTTGCCTACCTGGGCATGGAAAGCGCCACAATTCCGGCCACCAAGGTCAGCAATGCCAAAACCACTATTCGCCGGGCTACCATTTATGGAACTCTGCTTACCGTCGTCCTCTACATCCTTAGTTCGGCTGCCGTCATGGGGATCGTGCCGCCCGAGGTGTTGGCCAACTCCACCGCTCCCTTTGCCGATGCTGCAGCCTTGTTTTGGGGTGATACCGCAGAATACATTGTTGCCGCCGGAGCAATCATCGCTACCATGGGGGCGCTCAACGGCTGGTTGCTGATTCAGGGCCAAATTCCACTTGCTGCGGCCAGAAATGGCTTGTTCCCCAAAGTCTTTGCCCGACTCAATGGGCGCAGCCAACCTGCTATTGGTATTGTTTTATCCAGCCTTTTGGTGTCGCTACTGATGTTGCTCAATTTCTCGGAGTCTTTGGTCAGTGCCTTTACGTTTATGATGACACTTTCTACCCTGTCGGTCATTACGCCCTACTTGTTTTCTACGGCCAGTTTTGCACTGCTGGTCTTCGCCCAAAAAGCAAAACAAAAAAAACTTCACCTGCTATTGGCACTGGGGGCTTTCTGTTTTTCTATCTGGATCATTATCGGCTGTGGGCAGGAAGTCGTTTTCTGGGGCTTCTTGTTGCTGATGTCAGGCATCCCTTTTTATGTATGGCTAAAACGAAACGAACATGCTCGCTAATCGTAGCAGTGCGATCATGCTATAGCCGTGTTTTCTCAGGTAGAGTAGGGGCCGTGCCATTAGTGGTATTGCTGCGCAAACACCACTTCGGTACCAGGTTTTTGGTCGCTTTCACTCCACGCTATCCCTCGTTCTGCTTTCGATGAAAGATCGGGGGCCGCCGAGCTACAGGCCCCGCTTTACGCGCTGATTGCTGGATTAGGTTCCGTCCTCTAGCATCCAATCCCCAAGTGCCCTTTATTCAAGGAGGGTTGGGTAGGCCTTAATGCCACCTTCCAGCATTTTAACCTCTACAAATACCAACAGTAAAGGAAATTTTCAAAAAAAACGCTACTCATTACCCAAAGTACCCAGCCTTATCTATCTTTGCGTGCGGTCAAAACGAAACCGCAATCTATGGCAAATTCTTCGCTACCCCCCGCCATCCTGTTATTGGAAGATGGTACTGTTTATCGGGGTAAAGCCGCTGGTAAAATTGGTACTACTACTGGCGAAATCTGTTTTAACACCGGAATGACCGGTTACCAGGAAATTTTTACTGATCCTTCTTATTTCGGACAAATACTCGTGATGACCAATGCACACATTGGGAATTATGGTGTAAAAAACGAAGAAGTTGAATCCAATTCGCTCAAAATAGCGGGTTTGGTATGTAAAAACTTTACGGTGCCTTACCATCGCCCACAGGCGACCCAAAACATTCAGGATTATTTCGAGGAAGGAGGAATGGTTGGCATCTCTGATGTAGATACCAGAGCTATCGTTCGTCATATTCGTGACAAGGGAGCGATGAATGCCATCATTTCCAGCGAAGAACTCGATGTAGCTATTTTGAAAAAACGCCTGGCCGAGGCCCCTAGCATGAAGGGGTTGGAATTGGCCAGCAAAGTAAGCACCAAGGAATCTTACACCTATGGCCAATCGGACGCTAAGTACAAGGTAGCAGTTCTGGATTTCGGTGTGAAAGAAAATATCCTGCGTAGTTTTGCCCAGCGGGATTGTTTCATGAAAGTATTTCCTGCCAAGACGTCTATGGAGGAGTTGGAAGCATTCAAGGCTGATGGCTATTTCCTTAGCAATGGTCCTGGTGATCCAGCGCCAATGGAATATGCTACCCAAACAGCTAAAGCTATTTTGGCTGCTGAAAAGCCACTATTTGGAATCTGTCTGGGGCATCAGATTTTAGCTCAGGCACTTGATATTCCTACCTATAAAATGCATAACGGCCACCGTGGGATTAACCACCCCGTAAAAAACCTGGTGACCGGCAAATCTGAAATTACCAGCCAGAACCACGGTTTTGGCGTAAGCCCTGCCGCTATTAAAGCCAATGCAGACAAAGTAGAAATCACCCATGTTAATCTAAATGATGATACCATTGAAGGTATCCGAGTGATTGGCAAACCAGCTTTTTCTGTACAGTATCACCCCGAATCGAACCCCGGGCCGCATGATGCCCGCTATCTTTTCGATCAGTTTGTGGCATTGATGGCCGATTCGTAGAAACGTTGCATCACAGTGCCTCCCGCAAAGAGGCACCGCAACATCTCCACAACTCGGCAGGATTAAAATTATTAATTTAAAAACAATAAGCGATGAGTAATATTCTTGACATTCGCTCACGGGAAATTTTGGATTCCCGAGGCAACCCTACCGTAGAAGTAGAAGTACTAACCGAGGAAGGTATTGTCGGCCGTGCAGCAGTTCCTTCTGGAGCGTCTACCGGCGTACACGAAGCAGTAGAACTTCGCGATGGAGACAAAGAGCGTTTCCTGGGTAAAGGCGTTTTACAGGCTTGCCGTAACGTAGAAGAGGTTATCGCTGACGAACTCATCGGCGTAAGTGTCTATGAGCAGCGTTACATCGATCAGATCATGATTGATCTGGATGGAACAGCTAATAAATCTAAGTTGGGCGCTAATGCGATGTTAGGCGTAAGCTTGGCAGTAGCTAAAGCCGCCGCCGCTAGCAGTGAGCAGCCTTTGTACCGTTATATCGGAGGGGTAAACGCACACGTGATGCCGGTACCAATGATGAACATCCTCAATGGTGGTTCTCATGCGGATAACAGTATCGACTTTCAGGAGTTTATGATCATGCCCGTAGGTGCTGAACAGTTTTCTGAAGGCTTACGTATGGGAGTAGAAATCTTCCACCACCTGAAGACCGTACTCAAAAAGAAAGGTTACAGCACCAACGTAGGTGATGAGGGTGGCTTTGCGCCAAACATCAAGAGCAATGTAGAAGCGATTGAGACCGTGCTTATGGCCATCGAAGCAGCTGGCTTCCGCCCGGGCGAGGATGTTATGATCGCTATGGATGCAGCTGCTTCAGAGTTTTACAACAAAGAAGAGAATGTTTACCACTTTCACCAGTCAACCGGCGAAAAACTGAGCCCATCTGATATGGTTTCCTACTGGGAAGATTGGGTGAATAAATACCCAATTCTATCAATTGAAGACGGCCTTGATGAGGATGATTGGGATGCTTGGAAATTGATGACTGACCGTATTGGTCACAAGGTGCAATTGGTTGGTGATGATTTGTTTGTAACCAACACCAAACGCCTACAGCGCGGTATTGAAATGGGCGCTGCAAACAGTATTCTGATCAAGGTGAACCAGATTGGTACCCTTACGGAAACCGTTGATGCGGTACAGCTTGCTACCCGCAATAGCTACACCAGCGTAATGAGCCACCGTTCTGGAGAAACCGAAGATACAACCATCGCTGATTTAGCAGTAGCACTGAATACTGGTCAAATCAAAACGGGTTCTGCTTCTCGTTCTGACAGGGTCGCGAAATACAACCAGCTTCTTCGTATTGAAGAAGAACTAACTGATGCTGCAATTTACCCTGGTAAAGCACTGTTGGGCTAGTAGCCAGTGTAGTAAAGAGATGCGTGGCGATGAAATCGCCACTTGGGGTAAAGGGTAAAGGGAGGTTGGAGACGCTAGAAAAACTGGCATCTTCTACCCCTCTGCTCTATACTCAAAAGGCGCGAAGCGGCCTGTATTTCAATACAGATGCTTAATCGAATTCAATATCCTCCGTGTCTCTGCGTCTCTGTGGCTAATAACTCTGGTGTTTTTCACTGGAAAGCTCAGAGAAAGCCTTATCTTCGCGACGAAATTATTGCGCAAAAAACAAATTAGCATTTCTCTGAATTTTTCGAATAGTTAACACGCTTAAAATGAAACGCTTAGTTATCTATTCGTAAAATGAAAGTGATAATTTATTTTTGTGCTGTTTTAAATACATCCCAACCCTATGGATCAGGCCATAAAAGACCTCTGGAATAAATTACCGACACCCTTGCGGAACCGCTATTTTATTACAGCCATAGCTTTTGTCGCCTTCATGATCTTTTTTGATCGCCATGATGTGCTCACGCAAATAAACCTTCAACGTACTGTTAATAAACTGGAACAAGACAAGGTTTTTTACCAAGAGCAAATCGAGCGTGAAGAAGAACAGCGCCTAGATATGGAAATCAACAAGGAGCGTTTTGCTCGCGAGAAATACTATATGCAGCGCAACAACGAGGATGTATTCATTATTAAGGATGAGAATAAATAAGCAGTAAATTACTGCTGCAAGATATAAACCAAAGTAACAATCTTAGCTTCATGTCTGTACTGATTAACAAGGATTCAAAGATCATCGTTCAGGGATTCACTGGTAAGGAAGGAACCTTCCATGCCAGCCAAATGATCGAATACGGAACCAACGTAGTAGGTGGTGTAACGCCCGGTAAAGGTGGCCAATCTCACCTGGATCGTCCGGTTTTTAACACCGTAGAAGATGCAGTAGTGCAAGCTGGTGCAGATACTTCTGTTATTTTCGTACCCCCTCCCTTTGCGGCGGATGCGATCATGGAAGCAGCAGCAGCAGGTATCAAAGTGATCATCTGTATCACCGAAGGTATTCCTGTGCAGGATATGGTAAAGGCTAAAGCTTATATCGAAGATATCGATTGTCGCTTGGTTGGCCCTAACTGTCCGGGTGTTATTACTCCGGGAGAAGCCAAGTGTGGGATCATGCCAGGTTTCATTCACAACCCTGGCCGTATTGGCATCGTTAGCCGTTCTGGTACCCTCACCTACGAAGCGGTGGATCAGGTAACCAAAGCGGGGATGGGCCAAAGTACCTGTATCGGTATCGGTGGCGACCCTATCATTGGCACCACCACCAAGGACGCTGTTGAACTCCTGATGAATGATCCTGATACCGACGGTATCATCATGATCGGAGAGATCGGCGGTACCATGGAAGCAGAAGCTGCGGAATACGTCAAGAATCACGGTACCAAGCCCGTTGTTGGCTTTATCGCTGGTCAGACGGCTCCTAAAGGACGCACTATGGGCCATGCTGGTGCCATCATCGGTGGAAAAGACGATACTGCTGAAGCCAAAATGGCCATCATGGAAGCATGTGGTATCCACGTTGTCAACTCTCCAGCAGATCTGGGAGTGACGATGTTGAAGGCGATGCAGGGATAATATCTCGTTAGGACAGTTCACACTACTGTCATGATATTAGAAAAAAAGAGCCGTTACGTTAGTCGTGACGGCTCTTTTTATGTTGAGAATTGGGGGGCGGAGCAAATTGTATCTAACTCAACAATAGCGCCAGCACAATCACCATCACCAACAGCAGCGCTGCCGTAATCAGGAAACCATTGGAATTGCGGTATTTGTCGAAAAGGTACTCCACCGCTTCGTTCCATTCCAGTTTGCGATAGAGGGGTTCGATGATGAAAACGTGGTAGCGGCGCTCAAACAGACGGGCATTACCGTGTTTTCTGAGGACAAAAAACTCTTCGTCGAGAAATGCTAAGTCAAACACTTCTGCATCGCAGGAGCTGGCACCATAGACAAATTTGCCGTTCATCAGTCGCCATTCTCCGCACTCAATATTGCCATTGGTAGAGCGAACGTATTCGCCGCCTTCGTCAAAAACGTGGAGGATCACTTCATGGAAGTCTTCATCGTCGCGCAGCTCAATCCAGTTACGGCCCAGATAATACTCCTCTTCCCGTAAATCTTCACTGTGCTTGCGGATAGCAGGCAGGACTTTGTCGAGCGCATCAAAGAGCCCATCGACTTCAGGAAGTTCTACATTAAAAGGTTTGGCAACCTTATCGAGCATTTTGTTATCCACAACTGCACTTTTTGAAAATAAGAAACAGCACAAAAATAAATTGAGAATTCGTTTTTCAAACAGCTAGCGAAGCGGTTCATTTCAAGCGCGTTAGCTGTTTGGAAAACCTCAAAAACCACGAAGTAGCCGCGAAGCGAACACTCAATTTATTTTTGCGCAATAATAAGGACTAAGGTAAGAGGATTAAGTTGAATTCGCAATAGGCCCATACTTGAGATAGATTTGAACATAAGTCATCCCGAATTTTGGCTAAGGCCAAAATCCAGCCTGATTTTAATTTAGAAAAGGTCATTGAACATCTGAAAAGACTGATTTATCTGACTTTTTGTATGAAACCCCATGATTTCTATTAGTGAAATCATGGGGTTTCGTTTTTAACGATAAGTTTTGCGGTTGGTCAGCACGGATTTTGATGACAATCAAAATTCGGGATGACTCATATTCAAAACCTCCGTCGGGTATGCCTCTTATAATCTCTTCTATTTCCTTATATGGTTCAAGTCATAAGGTGTTCTTGGTGGTTTAGAAAAAAACATACCTAATTCACTTTAAAAGGCTGGATCAAAATGGCGCCACTTTCCCGGAGGTTGGAACTCAAGACAATAACTTGTTCTTTAACGCCATCATCAATGGAGACCGCTACCGTATTTGGGGGAATGTCACCCAGGTCGTCAGCGTGTAGAATCAGGAGATTCTCACCCTGAAGGACATCAACAGGAATACTCCACTTGCGTTTATTGACTCGGTACTCATGCAGGATCTGCTGGCCATTCAGAAAGAGGGTTAAGATGTCTCCATCAACAATGCCATTGTCCCATACTTTTATTCGAATTTTATCACTGCGCACCTGTAGTATTCGATCGACCTTTACTGTACGACCTGAGGTTTCATGGTAAGCATCGGCGTGAGAGTCCACATATTCTTGGACCACTTGGGTCATGACGGGCTTGGTAAGGAAAACCGTACCAGGAGCACAAGCCCCGGTTGCTGGAGTCTTATGCTCCAAGTACCCCGACCAATCCCCTGAAAGCTGATAGGTGCCATCCTCTCTACTTTGCAAAAGCTGTCCATTTTTCATGCACCATTTCCAATCAGGGTCGGTCCGTTCTGCTATCCCGTCTTCCCAAAACTGTATACCTTTTTCGGTCTCTTCCCATCGCAGTTCATGTGTTGCTTCGCCGCCAGCACCTTCGCTGACAATATGAGAACTACCTCTTCCATTTTCGGTCAGGTTTAGTTCATAATAAAAACCATAATCGCGATCTGACTGTGAAAGGTAGCCCGTCCAGCGGCCAGGATAACTAAAGGGAAGTTCCTCTTCGTAGCTCCCACCAACTTTAGTCATACGCATAAAACCGGGTTGACAACCTGTGGCCTTCCAATCTCCATCTATGATTCGTTGATCTTTGCTTAGGCGAGCGGTGATGAACTTTAAACACCACAAAGGGCTTTGGGGGGATAATTGTTCAACTTCCTGTAGTTGCAGTTGCCCTTCAGCCCACCGACCACTAATGATGAAAGTGGCACTTGTTTTTCCATCCTTCGAGCTGGAAGTCGCTTGCCCGGATACCGCTTGCCCCTGCTGTTGTAGTCGTAAATCATACGAAAAAGTATCGCTGCCATTGGTTTGCCAAACGATCCCTTGCCATTGTCCGGAAATTGACTGTCCTGTAACAGTTGAAACGACGGAGAGTAGAAGCGTGATAATCAGTGAATTAGTTCGGAACATTGTTGTTCGGGAATAGTTGGTCTGTGAAAAAAACGACTTGATATTATAAAAAATTGGATGCACCCCCCAAAATGGGGGTTGTAGGTACTTGGTTTACTGTTTACATTTGCAACATAAGAAAAATAAGCACACACCTTATTACAAAATATTAACAAGGGGGACATCACATTAAGTTGATGCCAGATTTAAAGAAACCCGGTGAAAGCCGGGTTTATTTTTGACTTTCCTTCTTCCTACCGTATATGTTTTTATATTATTTCAAAGAATAATATAGCTTCTAACCCAAGCAAACCTTTCGTACTCTGATAATTTTTTTATCAATTGATGAAAAAATTGTCAGAGACTTTTACCTCTACTACCATCTTAAGAAGAATACCTAAAATTCATTCTTGTTTTTGTTAAAATTAGATTTTTCCAGTAAACCAGTCCAGTCGTACAACAATAATTCCGACTTGAGGTTCCTATATTGGCCGCTCTTTACTGTTTACAGTAATTTACCAACCCTGGGATCATAGCTATGGAAAAATCAGAACAACTAGGCAAAGCGCCGATCGGGCAGTTGCTTAGTCAGCAGGCTATCCCAGCATCCATTGGGATTTTAGTGATGTCTATCTATGGCATCGTCGATACTATTTTTGTTGGTAATTTTGTTGGGCCTATTGCCATTGGTGCTATCACTGTCGTTTTACCGATCACCTTTTTGATTTCTAGCGTGGGCATGGCTATTGGTATTGGCGGTAGTTCCATTGTCTCTCGTGCATTAGGAAGGGGAGACCGCCAGCGGGCACTGGAGACATTTGGCAATCAGGTAGCGCTTACTATTGTGATCGCAGTGAGTGTCGTTGCCTTGGGCGTATTACTACAAAATCCGATCCTCAAGCTTTTTGGTGGCAAAGGAGAAACCTTAGCTGCTGCTCAGGAATATTTTGGTATTGTACTTTTAGGTATTCCTTGTCTGGCGTGGGCGATGATGTCAAATACCGTAATCAGGGCAGAAGGCCAACCCCGGATAGCCATGATATCTATGATGGTACCAGCTTTGGTGAATTTAATTCTGGATCCTATTTTTATTATTTGGTTAGACATGGGGTTAGCAGGTGCAGGCTGGGCCACTACTATAGCTTACTGTTTTGCGGCTATGTTTACCAGTTGGTATTTCTTTGTTAGCGGGCGTTCAACGATGAAAATCAATTGGGGGTATCTGCGTTTAAAGTGGAGCTTGGTAAGAGAAATATTTTCTTTGGGGTCCGTCACTTTGGCTCGGCAAGGCGTAATTGCTGTACTTTCTATTGTATTAAACAACACCCTTTTTGCTTATGGGGGTGCACTGGCGATGTCGGCCTATGGGATTATTCAGCGTATGATGATGTTTACCAATTTTCCGGTCTTGGGAATTACGCAAGGCTTCCTACCTATTGCTGGTTATAATTATGGCGCTAGACTTTGGGATCGGGTACGTCAAATAATACGCCTTTCATTGGTCAGCGGTACGATTATTGCCTCCCTGACGTTTGCTGCCATTATGATTTTTACGCCATCAATAGCTCGTCTGTTTACGAATGATCAGGGCTTGATAGACATTACGGTACCTGCTATTCGCGCCAGCTTTTTGGCCACTCCTTTGATCCTATTTCAGTTAATTGGTTCTGCTTATTTTCAAGCGATTGGCAAAGCAATGCCTGCTCTTTTACTGACACTTACCAAGCAGGGTTTTTGTCTGATTCCGCTGTTGCTCATTCTGCCTCCTATTATGGGACTGAAAGGTATTTTTTACGCCTTTCCTATTGCCGATGTAATTTCGGCTAGTATCTGTTTTTTCTTCCTTTGGAAACAAATGCAAAAAATGTCTCAAAGAGAAAAACAAGAAGCATTGGAAGCGAGAGAAGTCTCTGCTGAGAAATAACAGCGTTGGTGGAGAGGAGCCTTCGGTATTCTATCATACAAAGTCGGAAGTGGGAATTCGGATTTTTTGGATAACCTGAATGGCATCTACTCCTTAAAGTGGCAAGTGGCATCTGGGGGAATTTCAAAACTACCCTTAACAACTACGCGTATCAAAATTACTTCTGATTTCAGACTTCCTACTTTTCTAACCCTCGTCAAAAAGTTTTTTGAAGAATAGTAATTGGTGAACAATGGCTTCTTCCCAGTAAAGCCAGTCGTGGCTTCCTGGGCGTGCAATATAGGTGTGAGGAATGCCGCGATTCAATAATACTTGATGTAAAGCTTCGTTTTCTGCCAGCATTTGGTCTTCGGTGCCACAATCAATAATAAGATGGGGCGTCTCCCGTACCGTTTCTGCTATGGCAACAACAGAATGAGTTGCCCATCGGGTGCTATCTTCTGTATAAGCCCCCAAATGCTGATCTATCTCCCAAGCATCGGAATGTGCT
>NZ_JBOEFX010000052.1:0-51615 GCF_050633125.1 Lewinella sp. | reverse complement strand
TAAATCAACAACACCACTCATGCTCCCTGCTACACCAAACCAATCAGGATGCTTAAGTGCAATACTTAGAGCACCATGGCCACCCATACTCAAGCCCGTAATTCCACGATAGCGGGCATCTTGATAAGAACGAAAATGCTCGTCTATATACTGTGGAACTTCTTGGCTGATATAGGCATAAAAGAGTTGAGTGGAATCGACATAACTGTTGAGGTACCAACTGTTGAAATTACCATCTGGCGTGACGATAATCATATCATGCTCACTGGAAAGCTCTTTGAGGCCTGGAACGCGATCGTACCAGTTGGCATAATTACCGGAATACCCGTGTAGCAAATAAATGACCGGATAAAAATTAACATTAGAGTCAAGGAAGTAGCTTTCTGGGAGGATCACATTGGCATTAAATACCTTACCCATTACCTGACTTGGGATAGCGACTCTCCTTACTAGTGAATCCAGCGCAATGCCGACCTCCGGGCGTTCGCCGTTGTCTTGAGGTGCTTTATTACAGTTCTGCATTAAGATAGAGCAGAGTAAAAGTGACAAAAGAAAGGTCGTGATTCGTTGCATAGAAAAGAGAATTAGAGATGGGCTACAACCCCTAAAGTACTTGTTTTAGCGTAAAACTACTTATTTTCGAAAATTAATGATTGCTTTTCACATTCATCGAACGGCTGGATATTACATTAAAAACAAGACCTATGAACGAGGATTGGCAAAAAAATGCAGAGGAAGTACTCATCCGTTATTGTGGTACTTTTTCACCCCTTTTGATAGCGTCAGCAAAAGGCAGTTATGTTTATACGGAGGATGGAAGAGCTATCCTGGATTTTACTTCGGGGCAAATGTGCTCCGTTTTTGGCCACAATCACCCGGATATCTTGGCCGCTATGGAGCAGGCTGGTACACGAGCTATTCACCTCCTAAGTACGATGCTCTCCCCCGAATTGATAGCCTTAGGAAAAACACTGAGTGAGCTTCTTCCTAAAGGGCTGGATCGGAGTATTTTTTTGAACACGGGATCAGAGTCTAATGAAGTGGCTTTAAGAATGGCCAAACTGCATACCGGCGGTTTTGAAATTGTGGGTTTTGCGGGGTCCTGGCATGGTATGACTGCGGGAGCACAATCACATACTTATTCCCTTACTCGAAGAGGTTATGGCCCTGCTATGCCTGGAAGCCTGATGCTGCCAGCGCCCTATGCTTATCGTTGCCCTATTCAGCACTGCCAAGGTACTTGCGATAATAGTTGTCTGGAATTCGGCATGAAAATGGTTGATCAGCAATCGGTAGGTGCTTATGCTGCAATGATTGCGGAACCGGTGCTCAGCGCGGCGGGGATTATTGAATTGCCCCCTGCTTATTTAAAAAGACTAAAAGAGCTTTGTGATGAACGTGGCCTACTGCTTATTTTTGATGAAGCTCAAACAGGGTTGGGACGTTTAGGGCAAAACTTTGCACTTGAAGGATATGAATTGACTCCGGATTTCCTTACGCTGTCAAAGACTCTTGGGGGGGGCTTACCTTTGGCGGCAGCTGTATGTAGTGCCGAGATGGAAGAATCTTGTTATGAAAAAGGCTTTATTTATGTCACTTCCCATGTATCTGATCCACTTTGTGCGGCAGTAGGGTTAGCGACGCTCGAAATTTTGACAAGGGATAACATGGCCTCTCGTGCAAACGAAATGGGAACTTACCTCAAAGAGCAGTTAACAGCCTTAATGAACCTGCACGAGTGCATTGGTGATGTACGTGGAAAAGGGCTATTACTGGGCATGGAAATCGTAAAAGAGCGGAAAAGCAAGCAGCCTGATCCTGAATTGGGCCATAGGATATCAGAGGAATGTTTACGGCTGGGGCTCAGTATGAATATCGTAAGAGTGAAGGGTTTTGGTGGGGTATTTCGAATTGCACCTCCACTAACGGTGACACGAGATGAAATTGATTTAGGCGTAAGTATTTTGAATCAGGCGATCCGTAATTGTACGCAATAAAAAAAAGAAGTTAGTCTGAATGACTAACTTCTTTTTGAAAAGCGACTTGGTACTAATACTAAGGCTTTGCAATTCCATCCTCTTTCCATTTTGCCAAGTTAGGGCAAGTCTGAAAACGGCTATCAATTTGGATATAGGTGGATGCTACCCGTTTTTGAATCCACTCACTAAGGAATTCGTTTTGCTTAGATTCTTTAGTTGCCAGCATAATTTTATTGTAATCCTGCTGGAGGTTCGCCCGGTGTGGTAGGGTTCTTGATTGCAACTGAACGATCCGGTAAAAAGTTTCGCCTGAAGGGCTGGCAAAAGGAAAGGGCGCAGTAATGCCACCAATTTTCATCGTATCAACTGCGAAATAGACATCGGGGTCAAGGTCTGCAACTTCGTAGAACGTATTCCCAGTAGCGGGGTTCATCATCCGGCCGTCGTTATTGAAACTCTGGACATCTTCATTGCCAAAACGCTTGACGCCAATCGAGAAAGTAATCGAGTCATTGACAATCAGTGTACGTACAGAGTCCAGGTGTTGTTTAGCTAGCTCCAGGTCATTGTCCGTAATTTCTGGACGAACGAGAATATGGCGGACGCGAATGGTATTTCCCCGACGTTCCAACAATTGAATAAGGTGGAAGCCAAATTCTGTTTCAATAACCTGACTAATCTCTCCGGGCTCAAGTTGGTAAGCTGCTGCTTCAAATTCTGGTACGAATTTTCCTCGCTTAGCCCACCCGAGGTCACCACCAATCCTTGCAGAACCATCATCGCTAAAGCGTTTGGCAGCTTCTTCAAAAGTGGTTGCACTGGTCGTTATTTGCTCTCGTAGGCCTTCCAGTTTAGTAATAGATTTTTGCCGTTCTTCCGCATTAACGGGCGGAACGTAGACGATTTCACCTACTTCTACTTCTGAGCTAAAGTAAGGAAGGCTATCGATAGGAATCTGGTTAAAGAAGTTTTTTACTTCCGAAGGGGTTACATTTACACCACTCAACACCTGCGATCGCATTCTTTCAGAAAGAAGTTGGGAGCGCAAATCCTCGCGGAATTGCTCTTTTACTTGGGTAACAGTCTGGCCATAGTAAGCTTCAAACTGCTCAAGATCGCCATTCATGTAAGATAAAATTCTGTCAATCCGGGCATTGAGCTGCTCTTCCAGTTCTTCATCTGCAACGAGAATACTATCCAGCTTGGCCTGATTAACCAATAACTTGCTGGACAATAACTGGTCCATAATGTCACAACGCAAACCTTCACCAAGGTTGGGGTTCTGAGCCTTGAGTAGAGAGTTTTGCTCTTCTACCTCTGATAATAGCACGATCTCACCTCCTACCATTGCGACGACCTTATCGATCACCTCCCGCTGGGCAAAACTCATTTGGACACAAAAGAGTGCGGCGATCAAAAAACAGATTTGCTTATTCATAAACCAAAACTTGTACATTGTTAACTAAAAATAAGGAACAGCACGAAAATCGTAATCAATTTTCTGCGCAATAATCAGTAAAAGGTCTCCACATTCTTTTCCCGCAGTTCCCGTTGGTAAATGTCTTCTTTTACTTCTTCCACCAATTGTAACTTACGCTTGTGCAAGATCACCTTGCGGGCCTGCTCTTCTACGTAAGACAAAGGGGCGATTTCTTTACGGTTTTTTAATTCAAAAAGCCTAAAGTAGTATTGATGGTGCTCATCTCTCTGAGTGAATTCCCGCTTGGAACCAATATTTCCAGCGGTTAGTGTACCCGTGGGTAATTGTTCAGCAACCTCTTCTACGGCATACCACAAATCCTCTTTCAGCAATGCTACTTCGGCGTATTGATCACAATAAGCCCGTAGAGCTGCCAGATCTCCTTCCTCCGCCTTGTTCCAGAGATTGCGTAAGCGATCTCCTTCCGGGGTCGGTATCGGTACTTTTATAAACAGGCAGCGAGCAATAGGCTTCTGTAGTTCGTAGAGCATCTGGTTTTCTTCGTAGAACTCTTCCAGCTTTTGCTTAGTGACGACCGAGTCGAGTAGTTGTTCTACCAAAATTTTCTCGTAACTAGAACGCACTAAAGAAGCACGATAATCCCTCACCATCTTATTGATGTTAAGATCAGCTGGAATATTACGCTCTGCTTCGTTCAAAATAGCAGCTTCACGTACCCAACGCCCTACGTAGGATTCAATAACCAACAGACTGTCTTGCCCCGAAAGGCCTTCTGGAAACATACCTTCCATTTCTGAAATGTAAAGGGATTTGCTTCCTACTTGAGCCAATAATCGATCTTTCTCACTTTCCTCAGTCGTTCCTAGTTCACAGGAAGCTAAGCTTCCTAGAAGAAGGAATAGAATGACTGATGGTATCCACTTATTCAACTCCTGCATCAATCGTTTTTGAACCGTTTTTTGCAATAATATTAGGAGCAGCAAGAAAACAAAATCGCATTTTATTTTCTGCGCAATATTACCGAATCAGACTTTTGAAAACTTTCTGGTTGATTTTTACTTCGTAGCTTTTACGAAGTTCCTCTACCCATTCTTTTTCCAATTGGTCCTGGTAATCGGCAATTACATAACCACGGGCTTCACTTAGGCTTTTATTTCCTTCCGGGATAATCTCCTCAATCTTGAAAAACTTCAGGCTGCGGCTGCGGTCATTCTCAATTAAGTTGGTTACAGCACCAGCTTTCCAGTCAGCATCAGAAAGGTCGGTATTACGGAATTTTTCATAAGTCGCTTCCTCGGTAACCACTTTCACACTGCCATCCACGTTGAAATGAGCTTTTACTTCATCGGCGGTATGGTTCATGGCATAAGTACGGATTTCCGGAGCCAAGTCTTTATTATTCGTACCGATACGATAAACGGTCGTTTTAGCACGGGGTGCCCAACGGTATTTACCCTGGACGCCCGTAAAGAATTTCTCGAGCCCGGTGCTATCCTGAGCCGCTTTGTCCCAAACTTCCATTTTGG
Source organism: Lewinella sp. (assembly GCF_050633125.1). Taxonomy (NCBI): domain Bacteria; kingdom Pseudomonadati; phylum Bacteroidota; class Saprospiria; order Saprospirales; family Lewinellaceae; genus Lewinella; species Lewinella sp. The sequence goes on along the minus strand of NZ_JBOEFX010000052.1, from coordinate 46,669 downwards.
TAGCTTCGAACAAGAGTATGCCTTCTTCGTATTCCCGCATCAAACTGCGGAATTCAGGATATCTCTTTTCTAACTGAGACTCTTCATATTTCAATAACTGATCATCCACAAATTGAGCATACAAGCGGTGAGCAACCGATGCTTTATTGCCTTCCCGGCCATAAGTAACCCGCTCGCGAGTAGCTTTACCCAAGTAGCTTTCAAAGTCACCAAGGGTTGCCTGGTATCCACCGTCTAGACTGAACAACACCTTAGGCGATGCCATTGCAGGTGCTTTCCAGCGGAAAGTAGTAAAGGTATCGGGTAAGCTGCCAATGTAGCCATCCAGTAGTACTGTATTCTCCGTGAAATTGTTCTGGCTGCGGATGTTCCGAAGCAAAGCTTTCTTCGCTTCTTCAAAACGAGGGTCTTTTCTGACATCTCCTTCTAAACGAGGTTTCTCAGCGGGAAATGGTTGTATCTCCTTACGACTAATTCTTTTGATAACGTGCCAGCCGAGGCTTGTTTTAACCGGCTTGCTATAGCCATCATCTTCGGATATAGCAAAGGCTGCATCTTCGAATGCTTTTTCATAACGAGAAATGCCAAAGAAACCAAGGTAACCGTTGTTGGTAGCGGTACGCTTGTCTTCACTGGCTGTGCGGGCAAGCTGATCAAAATTAGCGCCTCCTTGGAGGGCTTGGTAGATACTGTCAATCTTTGTCTTAGCTACAGCTTCACCCAGTGGCTCTTCGCGGACAAGAATGTGGGCTACTTCCATTTCTCCTCGTGCCGGGCGGCGCTCGTGCACATACAAGAGGTGGTAACCGGCATTGGTGCGGATAGGCATCGTGACGGTTTTGAGCGGTGCGTCGTAAGCAGCATATTCTAAATTGTGCAAACCAGCAGGGTAGAGGGCTGTAGTAAAGCCGATCCGGCCACCCTTGTCCTTGCTATAGCGATCTGCAGATACTTCTTTTGCGACCTCCTCAAAGGAAGCACCATCTTTGATCCGGTTATAAGCAGCCATGATCTGTTGGTAGGCTGCCAGTGTATCTGAAGGGGCAGCATCAATTTTGAGATTCACCAGGATGTGGCTGATATCTACATCTTCCTGTAGGTGCTCATAGGCTTCCATAATGAGTTTGTCACCTATGGCACGGTCGATCAGGTAACTGTCAGCCAACTGACGGCGATAACCAGCTAATTCTTCTTGTAGTACTACAATGGTATCAAGCCGCATTTCTTTAGCTCGCTGTACTTTGAGTTTGAATTTTACGTAGAGGTCTAGGTATTCTTGTAGAGAAGCTTCGGAAAAATCAGCGTTCTCACCGTTGGTTTTACTGTAAATGTAGTCGAATTCTTCTACCGTAACGGGTACGTCTTCAACAGTGAATAAAACGCGTTGGTCATTATTTTGGGCAAATAATCCCGCAATGGTCAGGCTGAATAGGGTCAGCAACAACGTCCATTGTTTTGTCATGAGTAGCCAGTTTTTGTATTAACAAAGAAAAAGTCCTTGAACCAGAAAGAAGATCATCTCCTTTCTGGCTGAAAAACGACGCAAAATTAGAAAAATTACCCCAGTAAAAGGGATAAATCTTTGTTATTGAACTGGCAAAGGTTTTGAAAGCCGGAACTGGGAATTAGGAATAGAGAAATTTCAAGCTGGACTTTCGGCATTTTGCAGAAAGCAGTAAAGGGGGGCGCGGCGATTGTATCGCCACTTTGAGTAGAACATAGAGGGGTTTTAAGAACGCTAGCAGAAATCAACTTGAAATTTATCAACATCAGCTTTTCTAATTGAAGTTGGTAATTGATTCCCAGCCGCTGATTACCCCTCTATGCTCTATCTTAAGGGCGCGAAGCAGCCCGCATCTTTCTACGGACTTTAGCCTCCAATCTTCCGGCCGCCAGCAACTCTGGTGTTGACATCAACCTGTTGTAGGCGCTCTAAATCAACCATTAGTGCGGTATAGGCATCATTGGCATCAACCGTCCATTGCTGGCCAGCGTAAGTGACGACGCCCTGCTGACGGTTCCAGTCGCTGGCTAATAGAACATAACGGTTGGCAACCTTAGGATTTGGACCAAAAATAAGGTAACGGTCATCGCCGCCGTCTTCAAAACTCACGGCAAAACGATTGCTCTTAGGGCTAAATAAAAATACCCCTGGCGTGCCTCGACGGAAAGTGATCTGGTCACGTTTGCGGCCATTGACGACTTTAATTTCTCCTTCAATGATTTGGGAATTGCCTCCGGTAAGTTCGCGGTAGAGTACAATATCATCGGAGAGGTAGAACTGGATTTTACGAAGATCACCTTCCGTCCAGTTATTGTCTTCGTAAAGATTTTGAGTAAAAGGACTCAGTGTTGGGCTACAGGAAGTGAGCATGGTTACGAACCCCAATAGCAACAGGCAGTATTTGATCATTTTCATGGTTGTTAATTTTTGTCCCAATATAGGGGCGTTGTCAACTACCTGGCTGCGCTTTAAGAGTCTTTAACGTGCAGTGTTAAGAGGGTTTAACTTAAAAGAGAAATAAAAATGGGGTGTTGGTGAACAGATAACCAACAGCCCCTACTTTTTACTAAAAAGACGCAATAGCAGCCTCCAGTACCTTGTCTTGCCCTGAGTGTAATTCAGTAGCTTTGTTTTGGATGACAACAGTTGGCGGAATCCCCTTTCCTTCATAACTCGTGCCATCAGCAGCCCGCCAGTCGCCAATACTCATACTGTATAACCAACCGTTGGGTAATTCGCGATTAACAGCATTGGAAAAAGCACCTGTAGTCGTATCTCCCAGCATAGTCAACTGAGGTAAACTACGCATGGCGAGGGTCAGTGTTTCTGCGGCACTAACGGTAGCCCGATTGGTGAGAAGAACCAGCGGTTGCAAAAGGTGCTTGTCTTGTGGTGTGATGTACCACTCTTGAAGAGGCGTAAAGTCATCAGGCCCAGGCCCATTTTTGATGGAGGTAGTCATATACAAACGGGTCTGATCTGTGAAGTAAGAAGCAAATGCCTGTCCTCCGCGATCTTCGCCGCCAGTGTTGCTACGGATGTCGATGATGATTCCTTTCGCATCGCGGAAATGATCGACGATGGTGGGCATTTCTTTATGAATAGATTTCTCCTCAGGTTCCCAGGCAACATAGAGGTAGCCGATGCTATCGTTGACAAATCCGTAGGTGAAGGGGTCTGTTTCGATAGGAAAGGGGAGATAGTTTTCTCTTACCAAGTCAAGATTAAAATCACGGATAGTGTCGATGCGCCCGCCAATGCCCCCTTGGAATTGGGGTAGGTTACTGTTGGTGGGAAGCAAGCCTACGTGGCTGTCATTAAGAAGAGTGAGCATACTTACGAGTACTTCGTACAGCTCACTATCATCCATGTTGTTATTAACCTGAGGGCGATAGACTTGATAGACACTGTCCCAGTCGAGGTTGCGGACCTTAAATAAACCGTACAATTGATCAAATTCGGTCCACATAGATTCGAAATTATCTACAGGTTTGTTGCTATAGGGGAGGTCGAAAATGACTTTTTCGCAAGCACTGGAAAAGAGGATTAGTAAGACTAATAAGATATTGTTTTTCATAATGTTTTTTTTGCGTGAGGTGCCTGGAAGGTGGCCCTGTCAGGGGCCAGCCCGCAGGGCTGAGGCGAAGGCCGAACCTGGAAGGGCCCGACCCCGCCAGGAATGAAAAAATAAGGAGGGTATACTACGATGGCGGGGGCACGCCCTACCAATAATACTGGAGCTGTAGGCCCTGCTCGAACATGCGTAGCGGACGAGGCAAGGCATACGACAACCAGGCGATGTGATAGGCAACGCCAAGGGTTTTGCCATTGGGTAAGGGATACTGGTAGCTGAATTGACCACGAGGGTTGAACAAGTGATGAAGGCTGGTAATGCTGCTGCCCGTGCGGAGGTACCCCTTGAAATAATTGGTCTCATCGGGCAATGACGGGTCGACCGCCCAGTTGGGGCGAACAATACCACCGATGATAGGCAAACTGAAACGAGCTTGTAACTGCCCTGCAAATAAAGGACGTTGATACTGGTACTCAGGAGCGAGATCGGCCTGTGCATACTGCCAAGTGTCGCCGCTCATGCCAGCCATGTCGTAGCGGATGTTGATAGAAGCCCCCAGCCTGGAGTGATCTGAAAGCTCCCAGAGGATGCGGGAGTTGAAAAATCCGCTGATACGCGACAAAAAAGGGTTGACGACAAAGTCATAAGACTCTTGGTTGCCGAAAAGGTCGGGCGTTTCGTTGAAGGTGCCGGATCGTTTGCCAAGACGCTGGGCCTGATGATTGCCGACTTGAAACAGGAGAGAAAGTTCTAAAAAACTTTTGGCCTGCCGCTGGTAGCTGCCTCCGATGGCAAGTAGGTCGGAACGGTAAAGTAGGGGGGAGGTATGCTGATCTGCTACGTAGGCTTCTGACCAACCCATAGTGATGCCCCAGTGATTTTCAGCTTGGGCAAAAAGCAGATGGCAGGGTAACAGTATCGTTAAAAGCAAAGCAATGTACAGTGGTGATTTCATGTTGTCATTTGTTTTTTTGTTGCTGCCACAAACATGAGATCTCTGGCGGTAAAAGGCGTCCGAAATTGTTAACTACAGGTCTGAAAGACTCAGCTTATCCTAAAAAAGGGAAAATTAGTTGGCAAAATTCCCCAACGCGCCTTAACAGCCTTATACGCTAGGTTTGCGAAATACGAGTAGATTGGGCCTGGTATGCGCTGGGAGAAAGCCCTGTTGCTTTTTTGAAGGTGGCGTAAAAAGTAGACTTGGAATTGAAACCGGCTTCGTAACCAATGGCGAGTAAGCTGTATGTTTTAAAGGTAGGGTCAAGGAGTAGCCGTTTTACTTCCGCTACTCGGTATTGGTTGATGTATTCAGAAAAATTAATACCGCTACAGGCATTTAATTGTTGGGAAAGATAGCCGCTACTGATCCCCAGCTTTTCTGCGACTATATCGCGATTGAGTTGGGGGTCACGGTAGAGGTGGTCTCTTTGCATGAGTTGCTCCAGGCGATGGACATAAATGTTTGGAGGAAGGCTTGTTTCTATAGGTGCCGGTTCCTCTTCTTTTCTGTTTTGTTGATGTGCAGCTAGAATTTTACGGATTTCAAATTTTTCTTCGGCCAGCTTGAATTGGAGTACCCCCCGATAGGTGACCCAGGAAAAAAGAATGCTTACCGCTGCGAAGATATACCCTTCGTAATCTTTCTCACCTACCTCGTAGAGTAGCCATAGCCCGATCCAAAGTAGCATTACTCCTGTAGACCACCACCAGAATTCCTGGAACCAGGGGGTTGGAAATTTTGGAGGATAGTTTTTAATAATTCGCCAAGACCAGCTAAAGGTGAGTATTGCAAAAATAAGCGTACCGGCGTCTTCGATAAAATAGTAGCCTTGAATAAAAGGATCATTATGGAGAAGGGAGAGGTGATAAAGATGGAAATCAACATCTAAATCAATTATAACATTGATGAGTAGGGTGATAAAAAAAGGCAAATAAAGCCAGTATTGTTTGTTTGATCTGGAGAGAGGGTGATCAAGAGCATAGGCAAAATAAAGGAGTAGGGTAGTAGGAAAAAGATACTCCCACATGATATCATTTGCCAATATCAGCCAATTGTTTTCAATGCCAGACATGAGGAGGCTGTAGTTGACACCCAGGACTGCCGTCGTCCAAAAAGTGTAACTCAGAAATTGATTGGCCCGACTACGAAAATAGGGAGAAACAATAAAGATGAATCCAAGGATAATACCTTGCGAAACGCCAACAAGAATGGTAAGATAGCTGAGAGGAATTTGCAAATCTACAGAGGGTGTTTAAAAGAAAGATGCGAAAAATTAGCGCTTACCCTTAAAAAAACTCGACATTAAAATACCGCACTCCTCATGCAGCACTCCGTACTCTATTTTGGTTTTAGGATGGAGAAGCTCTTTGCCAAAACGCATGAAACCCCGCTTGTCGTCGCCAGCGCCATAGACGAGGCGGTCGAGTTGAGCCCAAGCCAGTGCACCTGCACACATGACACAAGGCTCAAGCGTGACGTAAAGGGTGCAGCCCTGGAGGTACTTTCCACCCAGATAATTGGCAGCGGCAGTGAGGGCGATGATCTCTGCGTGAGCGGTCACATCGGTAAGTTGTTCTGTCTGGTTATGCCCGCGGGCGATGATGTGCTGATTGGCAACAACAACAGCCCCTACAGGGATTTCTCCTGCTTCAGCAGCAAGTTGAGCTTGTTTGAGTGCCTGACGCATGTAGTGTTCGTCACTGTTGACCGATAGCATGGACTTGTTGTGTTGAATTAATTGTCAAAGGTAATACAGAATGCAAATTACACTGTGTAATCCCTTGTTAAAAAACTACCTTTCCTCATGAAAACATGCTCCAGTTATGAATTATAAGTACTATTTCCCTTTTGTTCTCTTTGCGCTCATGGCTTCCGGTTTGTCGGGCCAAGTGGTGATTAATGAATTTTCAGCAGGTAACTACCGACAGTTTTTTGACGCTTTTGGCGGTGATGAAGACTGGATAGAACTGTATAATCCTGCTAATGTAGCGGTTGATATTAGTGGTTATTACCTTAGTGATAAACTGGATAATCCCACCAAATGGGAGATTCCAGCGGGTACGATTATTCCGGCCAATGGCTATTTTCAGGTATGGGCCTCTAGCTTAGATCAGTTTGATGGAACGAACTGGCATACCAATTTTAAAATTACCCAAACTCAGAACAGTGAAGCTGTTGTGTTGGCCAATGCTGCAGGGAATATTTTGGACAGCCACGAATTAGATATCCCCAACCAAGCGGGCCATTCGCGTGGGCGTTTCCCGGATGGGGGGAGCGAGTGGTTTGTATTTGTAAGTCCAAGCCCGGATGCTGGTAACAGTGATCCTCGGCCAGAATATGCTGCGAAACCTTCGATACAGCCTGCCGCAGGATTTTACGCAGCAGGGACAGAAATAAGTATTATAGTAGGTGACCCTAGTGCAGATGTGTATTACACCCTGGATGGTTCGAGGCCATCCGACGCAAGTACACCTTATACGGGGCCATTTACGATCAATGCAACAACAGTAGTGAAAGCTATTGCTTATGGTGAAGATGCAGATGCACCACCGAGCTTTGTGGACTACCAGACCTTTTTTATTGATGAAACTTTTACTGTGCCCACAATTTCGATTGCGGGGGATGAGGTAGAGGTGCTTATCAACGGTGCTACTTTTTTGGAGCCTATCGGTACCTTGGAATTGTTTACTGCAGAAGGGGATAGAGTCGCTGATGCCAGCGGAGATTTTAATAAGCATGGCAATGACTCCTGGAATTTTTACGACCAGCGGGGAATCGACTTCGTTACCCGTGACCAAATGGGAGACGACTATGCTGTGAAACACGAAATATTTCCTGGAAAAACGGATAGAGACAAGTTTCAACGGCTTATTCTAAAAGCTGCCGCTAACGATAACTACTCCTTTGAAGATGGAGGAGCACATATCCGTGATGCCTTTGTGCATACGCTTTCACAGGAAGCCAACCTCCATATGGACGAGCGTACTTACGAACCTTGCATTCTTTTCGTCAACGGGCAATACTGGGGCGTATACGAAATCCGGGAGAAGGTAGACGACCATGATTTTACCAGTTATTATTATGATCAGAATCGCTTTGAAATTGATTTTCTCAAGACGTGGGGGAACACCTGGGAAGAATACGGCAGCATAGATGATTGGAACGCATTGACCGCCTATATTGGAGCTAACGATATGGCTGATCCTGCTAACTATGCTTACGTTTCTGAGCGCTTGGATGTGGAGAGTCTATTGGATTACATTATTCTGCATTCCCATAATGTCTCCGCTGACTGGCTCAATTGGAATACGGCCTGGTGGCGAGGGCGCGACCCTGATGGTGGTGCCCAACGCTGGCGTTACATTCTTTGGGATGAAGATGCTACCTATGGTCACTATATCAACTATACCTTCATTCCTGACCAAGGCCCGTTTGCTGATCCTTGTAACGTAGAGCTTATTTCTCCAGCGACGGACTTTGAAGGGCACTTGACGATTTTTTCTCGCCTGTTCGAAAATCCAGACTTCTTTGCTTTGTACATCAACCGCTATGCGGATTTGACGAATACGTATCTGGGCTGTGATTTTATGTTGGAGTTATTGGATAGTATGATCGACAGGATTCGTCCAGAGATGCCCCGCCAGATAGATAGGTGGGGAGGAACCATGCAAGGATGGGAAGATAATGTAGTAAATCTGCGCAACTATATATTGACTCGCTGTACTGTCATTGCCGATGGGATGATAGACTGCTATGAAGAAGATGGGATTACCGGCCCCTTTGAATTGACGATTAATGTAGAACCCGAAGGAGCCGGCAGGGTGCGTGCCAATACCGTTGAAGGGCTGGTGTATCCTTGGGCGGCCACTTATTATGGCGGCATTGAAATTGAATTGGAAGCGCTGGCTAACCCCAATCACGAATTTGCTTATTGGGAGGTGGCTAATAACATCTTTGCTCCTGACCAATTTGAAGAAGCCATCCAGATGAGTTTGGAAAGCAATGATGACATCACCGCCTATTTTTCTGGGTTTATTCCTTGTCCTGAAGCTACGGAAGTACAAATTGAAGAAAACTATACCAGTGCTGGTCTTAATTGGGAAATCAATGGTGACCCCTTGGCATACATTGTGCGTTACCGCCCGTTGGGCGAGGCGACGTGGGAATCGGAGGCTACCCAGGATACAGCCTTGGTTTTGCAAGGACTGGAATTCTGCACCACCTACGAACTACAAATACAAACAGTCTGTAACAGCTCTACCAGCGAAACTACCGTTTACTACTTTGAAACGGATTGTACCAATAGCACAGAAGATTTAGATCCTATCGTGGATGTACAGGCTTACCCCAACCCATTTCAGGAAGCATTTCGTGTGGATTTAATCCTGGATGAAGGCGGTGCGTTGGATTGGCAATTGTTTAATGCTCAAGGGCAGTTGGTGCACCAGGAATTAGGTGTTTATTTCCCTTCCGGGCAAAACCGAATTGAGGTAAGTGACCTCGACCGGTTGAGTAGTGGTGTCTATTGGTTACGTCTAGCGCATGAAGGCGATTTTCGACAAATAAGAATGATTAAAATCTAATTCCCCAGTAGAGACGTTGTGATACGACGTCTCTACTGGCCGGTTTCCGCATAAATGATTACCTTAGGGGAGTGAAAAATACGCTAAAATGGCTTTGTCTTGGATAGCTTGTTCTAGGCAAGCTTGTCAGTAGAACAAGTCTATTATATAAAATAATCATAATCATGCGAGCTGCGATCCTGGATCAATTAGCCGTTATGGATAAAGAACTGGACCAACTCTTTACGGAATTGGATCATTATTCTTCCGAACAGCTAAATCGGTCACCCGCACCCGAAAGTTGGAGTGTTACCCAAGTTTTAAATCATTTATTGTTGTCGGAAAAATATTCGCTACAGTATTGTGAAAAAAAATTAAGCTTTGAGCCAAATTTACCAAAAGCAGGGCTTGCTGCTGCTGCAAGAGCGCTATTTGTAAATTGGTATCTATTTTTACCTTTAAAGGTGAAAGCACCGGCGCTCATCAGTACCTCTGCCTTGCCAAAGGAAGATGATTTGGCCAATATTAAGACCCAGTATCAAACACAACGCCAGTTATTACGAGCATTTTTAGAGCAATTGGAAGAAAGTTACCTGGATAGAGAAGTTTACAAGCACCCCTTTGCCGGTCGCTTGTCTTTTCCTGGGATGTTTAGTTTTATGACAGCACATTTTCGCCATCATAGAAAGCAGATATACCGAGCTTTAGCATAAGCCCTCAATAGCTTTTCAATAAGCTTTCAAATAATCCTTTGGGTTTTTCCCAAATCGTTCCGTGAATTTTCGGGTGAAGTAAGAAGTGCTACGAATTCCCACCGCAAACTGAGCTTCCAGCACGGTAGCGCATTGCCGCTGCGCCAGAAGGGTACGGGCTTTTTGCAAACGTACCTCTAGAATAAATTGTACAGAAGAAAGGCCAGTGTGTTTTTTAATCAATCGGCCCATTTGTTTAGTGCTGTAATGAATAGCTTCCGCCAGGTCGTCTACTTTAAAATCCTCCTCTTCCAGTCGACTCAATAAGGTATCCTCTAACGTCTTAAGGAGATTCTGATCTACGGACAGTACAGCTTTATCTGGTTCTTTGGCAACAAATTTATCACGTTCCTCTTTGTTTCTAACAAGATTGTTGATCCGGGCGAGTAGCTCTTTAGTACTGAAGGGTTTGGTGATGTAGTCATCAATGCCAAGTTGAAAACCTCGTATTTTATCTTCTTCAAGATGGCGGGCGGTTAGTAAAAGAAAGGGGATCTGTCGCCACTCTTCTTTTTGATTGATGGTCTCTCGTAGCTGAAAACCATCCATATTCGGCATCATCACATCGGAGGTGATGGCGGAAAAGGAAGACAAGCGTAGTTGTTTCAGCGCCTGTTGGCCATCTTGGGCTAAAACACATTGATAATGTTCAGAAAGGACTTCAAGAAGGTACTTGCCCATTTCGGGATGATCCTCTACAATTAAGAGTCGTGCTTTATCTCCCTGAATACCAAGGGGCGCGTAATTAGGAACACGCTTGGGGTGGGTGGGTAGCACCAGTCTGCCAGGAGATATGAGTGCTGTGACTTTGGTTTGGGGAACTTCTTTTAATGGTAAAATCAATTGAAAAGTACTTCCTTTACCCCATTCACTGCTTACCGTTATTTGTCCATTAAGAATTTGGCTGAGCTCCTTCGCTAAAGCGAGGCCAATGCCCGTACCGCCCCGTAAGTGGTCGCTTTTGTCTGATTGATAGAAGCGGTCGAAAATCCGGGCTTGGTCATCCGGGTGAATGCCTTGGCCAGTATCTTTAATGGTGAAGGTATAATTGCCGCTGCTGTGACCAACATCCAAATGTACACTTCCTTGCGCAGCGGTAAACTTTAGTGCATTCGTAAGCAAGTTGTTTAGGATTTTTTCAAACTTATCTATATCAACTTCTACCATTACATCTTGACATTGTATGGATAGATCATAGTTAATGTCCCGAAGTGCAGCCAAAGATTCGTAAGAAGAGAAAATTCTTTTTACCAAGTGTTGCAGAGAAATTGAGCTGGAATAAATGGTCAGTTTTCCTACCTCTGCCTTGGATAGATCCATAATCTCATTCACGAGGTTGAGTAATTGCTGCGCATTTCGATGCACAATCCCCAGTTTGGTCTGTAATGGCTTAGCTTTTATGCGCTCTAATACATCAGCGAGAGGGCTCAGGATCAAGGTGAGAGGAGTACGTAATTCGTGAGAGATATTGGTGAAGAAGTTAGATTTTAACTCATTAAGGGCCCTTAGCCTTTCTGCTTCTCTGGATTGAAAGCCTAAGGCCAGTTCAGCTTTGTCTTTGTTTCTTTTTTGACGATGATAAACAATTTGAAAAGCAATCAGGGCCAGCAGTAAAACAAACCCCATTGTGGCAAGTATTCGGTTGCGGAGTTCTTTTTGTTTTATTATTTCCAATTCGCGTTCCGCGATGGATTTTTCCAATTGCTCATTCTCATAGCGGGCATTACTTTCTGCCATCTGCCGATTGAGTGTTTCATAAAAGGTAGAGTCCTTATACGCACTATTCTGTTCGAGATATTTGTAGGCTTGGTCAAATTTACCAATAGTAGCATAGGCTTCTGCTAGTGCTGCTGTGGCATCCCTGATATTTGGGAATAAAGGAATACTTTGAGCCAAAGCGAGGCTTTCGGTGAGCGGAGCAATTGCCATCTGTGGTTTTTGTTGGGCTAAATGTACCCAGCCGATCTCGAGCAAAACATCAGCGACGCCACCTTTTAAATCGTTTTTGCGGTGGAGGGTTAAGGCTTCTTCTAATGCCTGAAGTGCAGGTGTTAGTGCTTGTTGATTGCGGTAAAAACTGGCTAGATTATAATAAGCCCAACCCAAGCTTATTTCATCTTTTTGATTTCTATAAAGTTCAATAGCTGCTTGAAGATAATTTTCGGCCTTAACCTTATCCTTGGTGTAGCGAGCAATCCTGCGCATGGCAGGAGCCATCATCTTTAAATCTCCCTTTCGGGTAAAAATACCAAGCGCGTTTTCCAGGTATTGCATGCCGGTTTCGTCATCCAGTTTATTGTAATAGAGAATGAAGTAGCCCGTGGAATAATAAGCTTTCGCTAAAAGAAGAGAGTCGTTTAATTCAGTCGCTAAGATTTGGCACTCTTGTAAAATCGGCCAGGATTCTTCCGGGCGATCAGTGGAGTTGAGAATCTCCTGCTGGAATAATAAAGACTGGAACAGTAATTCTTTTCGGTTTTGGCTTCTAGCAAAATCTATAGCTGGCAGGATAGTTCGTTCCGCTTCCCAGGGCTGTCCCAGGTCGTAATAGTTGCGGGCCAAGGCAAAGCGGCATTGGAAATGAAGATCAGGAGATATTGTTGGATCACTTTGCTCAATACACTTTCGCGCGGCTTGTATTGCGGTTGGCAGGTCTCCAGGTGCAGGGTTAGTCGCCATATAGAGATATTGCTGCAAGGAATCCTGGCTATGGGTTGTTAGAGCCCCTAAAAAAAGTAGATACAATAGTAAGCTTTTTCGCATCATCCCGATTTCAACAAGTTTAGCCGCTGGTGATTGTTCGTTACGAAGTTAATGTATTCCCACCTAATGATGTTACCAAGGCCAAGGTTATAGAATTACTGCTTTATTTTTTCTGCTGATTATCAGTTGTTTATGAAAATGGGCAAGTTCTTGTCCGAAATGAGCAATTCGGTCAGGGAAAGAGAGGAGACTTTTGTGATAACTAAAAATAATCCCACTGGTCCAAAACCTAGTAAGGGTTTCTTCCTTAAATAAAGTCTAATTCCCGTACGTATGAAACGATTAATCTTATTTGCGCTTTTGTTATTAGCCTGCGCCAGCAGTGCCTATAGTCAAGCACCAGAAAAATTTAAATTCCAGGCAGTTGCTCGTGATGCCGGAGGTAGCCCTTACCTGAGCGAAAATTTGGCGGTCAGGGTGAGCTTGGTTCGTGATGGTGTCTCTGGCCTAGTTGACTATGCCGAGCGGCACGAAATAACAACTTCTCCACTGGGAGTTTTCGACCTGGAAATTGGCGGCGGCTCTCCGTTATCAGGAGATATGAATAACCTCGATTGGGGGGCACACGCCTATTATTTGAAAATAGACATGGACCCCAACAGTGGAACCAATTACACAAATTTAGGTACCAGCCAGCTGTTGTCAGTACCCTACGCCATTTATGCCAGAGAAGCTGCAAATGGCTCCGGCGGTGGTGACCCTACCGATGAATTACAAAACTTACTCTACGATCCCAATACACAAACCCTAACCCTGACAGATGGAAATGCTGTTACCCTTTCATTTCCTGGGGGGACAGATAGCCAAACCTTGGTATACGATTCCAATACAGGTAATCTGATGATTAGCAATGGGAATACCGTTACTATTCCTGCGGGGGCTACTGGTCCTCAGGGAGAAGCTGGCCCTCCCGGTGCACCAGGGGCAACGGGCCCGCAAGGTCCTACCGGCCCGGTTGGTCCACAGGGCCCTGCCGGGCAAGATGGCACCGGCGTTCAAATCGTTGGAACTGTTGCCACGGTAGGGAATTTACCTGCAAGTGGTAATGCAGGAGACCTGTATATCGTCCAAGCCGATGGTGATGGTTACGTTTGGGATGGCAGTATGTGGGTGAATGTAGGTCAGATACAAGGCCCACAAGGTGCCCCAGGCCCTATTGGGCCGCAAGGAAACCCCGGCCCACAAGGTGAACAAGGGGTAGCTGGCCCGCAAGGAAGCCAAGGCCCAACTGGTCCCGCTGGTGTTGCTGGCCCACAAGGTGAGCAAGGCCCCATTGGGCCCCAAGGTCCTGCCGGACAAGATGGCACTGGTGTTCAAATTATAGGAACAGTTGCTACGGTAGCTGATTTGCCTGCAACAAGTATGCAAGGTGACCTCTATATCGTCCAAACCAATGGTGATGGCTACGTTTGGGATGGCAGTATGTGGGTAAATGTAGGTCAGATACAAGGCCCTCAAGGTCCCCAAGGTGCAATGGGGGCTACTGGTCCACAAGGAATACAGGGAAACCAAGGTTTGCAGGGCGAACCCGGCCCTGCTGGCCCAACAGGTGCAATGGGCCCTGCTGGTTCTATTGGTGCTACTGGCCCCGTAGGCCCTGCTGGAGTACAAGGCCCTCAAGGCGAACCCGGCCCGGTTGGTCCGCAGGGAGCCACTGGTTCAATAGGAGCAACAGGCCCTCAGGGCGCGCAAGGCGAAGCGGGCCCTATAGGCCCACAAGGTTTACAGGGCGAACAGGGGCCTGCGGGCCCAATGGGAGCAGCAGGCCCGCAAGGCCCACAAGGAGACGCCGGCCCGGCTGGAATACAGGGTCCACAAGGTGATCCCGGTGCTACTGGTCCAATGGGCGCTACTGGCCCGCAAGGTGCTCAGGGCGATCCCGGCCCTGCTGGTGCGCAAGGCCCGCAAGGAACTCCAGGCGCGACAGGCCCTGTTGGCCCGGCAGGAACCTATACTGCTGGCGCTGGAATTCAAATCAGCGGTGGGGTACTCTCTGCTACAGATGCCAGCACGACCAACGAACTACAAAGCCTCAGTCTGAGTGGAAACGATCTACAGATTTCAGGTGGAAATAGCGTCAATCTTTCTGGCCTCGGCGGTAGCTCTCCCTGGAGCACCAGTGGCTCCACTGTTTACTACAATGGCGGCAATGTGGGCATTGGTACGGCTAGCCCTGGCAATAAACTGCACCTATTGGGCGATTTCAGAATTGATGACGAGACACCTTCCGTTCAGTTTTATGATGGCAATAGCTGGTATGGTTACATGTACCATGATGGAGCAGATATGCAGATAGGTAATCTGGTAAATAGCGTTATTCGGCTACAGATTCTCGGTAGCGATATTGCCACTTTTGACGACGAAGGGCTGGAATTGATAAGCGGTAGTAGTTCTCTTCTCCTGAAGGCGGTCGACGGTATTCCTGCGCCCGCCATTACCGCTAGCAGTGGCGGCGGGGTAGATGCGCTGCGACTGATTACTAGCGGTGTGTCCATTTCAGAAACAGGATCAGTGACGGCCACGCCTTATGTTTTACGAATAGTAGAGTCTGATGTCTATGGCTTTAATATTTACAATGGTACGACCGAAGCCGATTGGGAGCAGTATGTAACAAACGCCGGAGATCTGTCGCTCTATGCAGATAACAGTTTCCGTGGTTCTTTTGATGGCACTACTGGTGCTTATACCTCTGCCTCCGACCGGCGCTTAAAGAAAGACATCCGCCCATTGGAGACGAGCCTCGCCAAAGTATTGGCATTGCAACCATCTCGTTATGTGTACCGCGATAACAACCCGGATGGAAAAACCTCCATTGGCTTTGTTGCCCAAGACGTGCAGGCACTATTCCCTGAGTTGGTTTTGGAGCAAAAAGGCGAACGAGACAATGGCCTACTTTCTGTGAATTATGCAGGCTTTAGCGTATTGGCGATCCAGGCGATTCAAGAACAGCAAGGCCAGATCGAACAATTGGAAGATGCTTTGGAGAAAGCGGAAACCCAGCAAGCTGCTCAACAATCGCTGATCGAAGCAATGGAGCAACGTTTATTACGGTTAGAAGCTGCACTAAAAGAATAATTTGGCACCCCCGCCAGCCCTTTCGGGCGGCGGCCGGGTCGTCCGCCGCTATTTTTCTGATTTAAATCAGAAAAATAGCGGCTACCACCCCTGGTTGTGCTCGCTCCGCTGCGCCGTGCTCCCCTGTTCGGTCCGCACCTAAAACGCTGCTGCTTTAAACTAAAAGGACGGAACCCGGTGGCTGGTCCATTCGCTACTAGTAGTAACAAATGTACCCCGCTGGCTGGGTCGACTTGAAAAGTCGGGGGTGGCTGCCCTGTTGGCGGGATCAATTCGCAGAATTGAGGGTAGTTGCCAATCGTAGGTAGACAGCCTCTCCGTTAGGGCGGAGCGCAGCGCGCGTAGCCCGGCGGATCCCGATTTATCGGGAAGCAGGACCAAGGATGGTAGGAGCGGCTTAGCGACGGACAGCCTGGTGCCAAGGCCAGCACGATTTAGTGCTGGAACGCTGGCAGGGCCCCTATTAATTGACCTTCAAATAAGAGGAAATGAAAAAATATTTGCCAATTTTATTGGGTTTGAATTGCTTAGTACTCACTGCTGTTACGGCGCAGGATATGCCGCGAACGGTAGTAAGTAGTGCCGGTGATTATTATCAAAACATACTGGTAGGTAACCTGCATTGGACGGTAGGTGAAATAGCGGTTAGCCGCTACCAAAATGGTCTTGAACTAGGAGAAGGCTTTCATCAGGTGTACTATGATTTGCTGGTACAATCAGAAGAAGAGCTACCCGCAGATTGGGAGGTGAATGTTTATCCCAACCCAACGACGGACTGGCTGCAAGTTCGTTTCCCTGAGACGGAAACCCTGGCACTGAAGTTATTCGACCTCCAGGGCCGTTTGCTAGCTGATTGGGGTGAAGTCAATGGAACAGCGACGCTGGATGTTGACTTTTACCCGGAAGGAACCTACCTGTTGCAATTGCAAGCAGCAGATGGCCGCCAGCGAACATTAAAAGTGTTGAAAGTTGCGCTATAATGAGGCGATGAAGGTGCGGAGGGTGGTTTTATTAAGCCTTGTTGTGCACCTTGTTTCATCGCAGTACCGCCACGGGCATTCTTTGGTCATAACTGCCCTGAATAACGGGGCTTTGTTGGAAACGGGTATAGGCAGTAACCTGTTCGTCGATGTAGTGATAGAGTTCTTGTACTCTAACCACGCCGTCACCGTCCTGGTCGGCTTCTCCTTTGAGGCCGCGGAGCAAGAAATGGCTGAATACCCCCTGCCGTAAGCCACTTGACTCCAGGGACGTTTCTTCTGCTTTGGAAGACATGATCAAGGCCGTTCCACGTTGGGCATCGGCCAGGTTTTCATAGTAACGGCTCAGTACATCGGGTAGTTGGCCTCCTCTGGCGGCAAGGAGCCCTCCGGAGTGGCAAGCATCGGCCAGGCAGAGTTTGTAGCCGGCGGCGCTTCGGTCTAGCATTTGTTTAATTTCCTGGTGCGTGAGTAAGTTGTCTGCTCCATTGTAATCGATAGGCAAAAACGCGCCTGGAATTCCATGCCCGGAGAAATAGAGGACCAATAAATCATCAGGCCCCGCTTGAAGGAAGAGCCGTTGCATGGCTTCCAATATGTTTTTTCTAGAAGCATCTTCGTCGATCAACACCTGTATGCGTTGATCTGGGATAGCTCCCCCTTGAGGGCTTTTTAGGAAAGCGAATAAGCGATAGGCATCATCATCAGGAAACCGAAGAGCAGGCATGTGCTGGTAAGAGGATACCCCAATAATGAGCGCCCAGGTTTTTCCTTGTTTAGGGCTAATTTGCGGTTGGGGACTTGCATTTGTGATGCGGGTATTGCCTAGGTATTTGCCTGCTGCCCAGAGGCCCTCAAAGATCTGCCCACTTTTTTCGTAATAAGTACCATATCCGGAGAAAGCACCTGCTTCCATCTCTCCTTCATAACGGTCACCGTTTTGATATTGTACCAGTCCGTGGCCGTGTGGTTTACTATTTAGGAAGCTACCTTCGTAGCGGTCACCCTGCTGGAAGCGATAGGTGCCGTAGCCGTTTTGGCAATTGCCACTTAGGCATCCTCGCTCTTGATCGGCCGTTCGAGCAGGTAGAAATCCTCCCTCTAGCCAGTCTCCTTGAAGTACTTTGCCGTCAGTGAATACCCTACGGCCTTGGCCATGTGGTAAACCATAGGCAAATTGTCCGTGATAATAATCTCCATTAGGATAAAAAAAAGCTCCTTGTCCGTGAGGTTGCCCGGCAAGAAATTGTCCTTCGTAACGGCTACCGTCAGCGTAAGCATAAATGCCTTGTCCGTTTTGGCAATTACCTTGCAAGCAACCAGATTGAAGTACAAGAGTGCCATCTAGAGAAGTAAACGCTTGGCCTTGTTGTTGGTAAAGGCCATTTTGGGTGATGGGTTGCCCTCGTCGCCATTGTCCACTGAATTGTTGGCCATTGGCCCAAACTTTGGTGCCATACCCTTCGGGGTAGCGGTGTTGCCATTGGCCTTCGTAGCGGCTACCATCCGCATAGGTACAAATGCCCTGGCCGTGAATTTCTCCATGAAGAAACTGGCCTACATAGATGGCACCACCAGGAGTGAGATAGGTGCCTGTGCCATTGGTGCAATCACCAGCTACACAACCTGCCTGGGAAGGCCCTTTTTGTTGCCAATCGGCAGGATGATCCTGCCCTTGGACTAACCTCCCATTGCGCCAATGCCCTTGGCGAAAACTCCCGTCGGCGTACCAGTAGATGCCTTGACCATGGGGTTTCCCCGCTTGAAACTGCCCGAGATATCGTTCTCCGTTCAGGTGGTATAATGCTCCTTCACCAGCAGGTTGAGATTGCTGAAAGGTGCCGCTGTAGCGTTTCCCGTCAGGATAACGAAAAATCCCTTCTCCGTTGAAGCAGTTTCCTTCCAGACATTGGGCGTTTAGGTTAAAACCAAGTCCTAATGAGAGAACAAGGCAGAGCTGTAAGGTTGGCCAGGATACGTGAGTATAGACTTTTTGGAATAGTTGCATGGGTAGTTTTTGGGCCCGGGATGAATTAACGAGTCATCAGTTGTTTTTTTGGAGGTTAATAGCGTTAAGGAACAGCTCAATTTATTTTGGCCATTACTCAAAGTGTATACGCTTTGAGCAGTTTTTTGTAAGTTTTAGTTTGCACACGAGTTTACCGAATTACGGAAACGGGCATGTTGTCATCAAAGGTGCCCGTGAGGGTTGGTGTCTGTACATTACCGGTATATTGTCTTGTCCGTTGGTGTACAAAGTTAAACAACTCACGGATGGTGATCAAGTTGTCTGTATTGGTATTGGCTTCTCCTTTTAAACCTCGAATGAGGAAGTGGCTAAAAATACCTGAGCGAAGTCCACGATCTTCCAGGGAATACTCTTCACCTTTAGAGGAAAGTAATAAAGCGGTACCTCCACTGCTGGCATTCAATGCGTCATAATATTCTTGTAGTGCGATATGGACAGGTGCACGTGCAGCCAAAAGACTTCCAGCATGACAAGCGTCAGCCAAAACGAGTTTATGCTTGGCCCGACTTTGACGGAGTAAGTCTCGAATTTCTTCGTGTTCCAGGCGGTTGGCGAAACCATCATAATCTACGGGGAGAAAAGCACCCTGTAGGCCGTGTCCGGAAAAGTAAAAAAGAATCATATCATTATCATCAGCACGTAGGAATACAGAACGCATGGCGTTCAGGATACCTTGGTGGGTGGCATCTTCATCAATCAAAAGTTGTATTTGATGGTCAGGCAAGGCGCCACCTTCGGGGCTTTTCAGGAAGGCGTACAATTGGTAGGCATCATCATCGGTATACCGCAAAACAGGCATGTGCGTATAGCGTGCTGCACCAACGACAACGGCCCATATTTTTACTTCGTCACTACGCTCAACCCTTACTGTTGCTGGCGCATCTTGCTGAGATGTGAAGAGTTGACGAACGGGAACACCGTGTTCCCAAATTGCACCAACGACCTTACCATTGGCGTAATACATGACTCCTTTCCCGTGTGGTGCATGCCGGTTCCAGCCTCCTTCGTAACGATCACCGGAAAAATAATAAACGGACCCGATCCCCTCAGGAATACCTTGACTAAAGTCTCCATAATATTGAGAGCCATCCTGATAGCGGAACTTGCCTTTACCTGAATCACAATTCTGGGTGTTACAATTCCGTAAGCTGGTCGTGTCACCGGAGTAAGCCATTCGCCCCCAATCGGCCAAGTACTGGTTGTTTTCCCACTGGCCATTGATCTGTTCTCCATTATTATGGTAAAGTGTCCCTAGTCCTTGGCGTTTGTTTTCTTGCCACTCCCCCTCGTAGCGGCTGCCATCTGCATAGTACATGGTGCCTGTACCATTGAAGAGGCCATTTTTTAATTGACCTTCATAACGATCATTGCTTTGAAAACTATAGGAGCCCTGGCCATTGGGGTGGCCGTTGCGCCACTCTCCATCATAAGTATTACCATTGGCATATTTCATATTGCCTTGGCCATGAAATTTTCCGGCTTTGAACATGCCGAAATAGACATCTCCATTGGCGAAAGTCATTCGCCCTTTTCCTTCCCGTTCCTGTTCTTGCCAGTTACCGATATATTTAGAACCATCTACGTAGTAGAGGATACCTTCACCGTGCATTTTACCATCTTTAAAATCTCCCATATAGCGAGCTCCACCAGGAAAGGTGTAATTACCGTAGCCATTTAGGCAGTTGCCTTTGGAACAGCCTACTTGGGCGGAAAGTGAAAAGCCAGTGATAACAGAGAGTATTACAAGGATGAGCGACTTGGCCATGATAAGATTGTTTTAGGGACAATTGGATTTGCGATAAAGTAGGGGAGTAGAGGATTGAATCGAGGTGACTTAAAAACCATATTTAGGGCTTACTTATTGCACTCAATTTTAGGAATTAATAGTTTATTAAGGCTGTTCTTAGTGACCTTAATAGGGAACGGTGCGTTTGAGTGAGAATCCGGTTTGATCTATTTCGGATTTTAACATTATTTATTGGCAATTACTTATTTTTGCAGAAAAAAAACATGAAGTACTTTTTTCAATTATTAGCTTTAGTATTATTCGTTGGTTTTGCAACAGCTTGCGGGTCAACAGGAGAAGCTGCTACGGAGGGCGATTCGCAGACAGAAGAACAGATAGGTGACGAGTCATTTGGTGCTGAATTTACGCCGGAAGCAGTAATTGCTTATCAAGATTTATCTGCTAAAGTGACGGATGCTGATAGTATGGCGATCACCGTAAGAGGTAAAGTCTCTGAAGTTTGTCAAAGCAAAGGTTGCTGGATGAGTATTACTAATGGCGATGGAGAAGACATGATGGTCCGTTTTAAGGATTACGGATTTTTTATGCCGAAGGATATCGCTGGGCGGGAAGTTATTATGAATGGTAAGGCTTTTTACCAGACAACGCCCGTAGATGAGCTACGCCATTACGCAGAAGATGCTGGCAAATCACAAGAAGAAATTGATGCTATTACGGAACCTAAGCGGGAGTTAAGTTTCCTCGCTGATGGTGTAATTTTGGTGAAGGAATAATATTTTTTTGATATTGAGAATAGCGTATCCAGTGAAAATTGGATACGCTATTCCCTTATTTTATGTAGATTGATCCGCAATTAATGCAACACCTGACGGGAGACTGTCGTTTATGGACGAAGAATTACTACAGCAATAAAGTATGAATTATCTGGGTGCTAAGGCTTTTATTCTAGGAAAACTCACCAGTGAGTTACCTAAAGAGCTTTATTACCATGGCCTTCACCATACTTTGGATGTATTAAAAGTCGCGGAGGAGTTGTGTAGCTTGATGCATGTCACTGCTTATGAGACAATGCTTTTAAAAACGGCAGTACTCTTTCATGATGCTGGCTTTATGGTATCAAGTCAAGAACACGAAGTGCGGGGCTGCAAAATTGCCCGTGAGAACTTGCCTGGTTTTGGTTATAACGACCAGGAGATTGAGCGAATTTGTGGAATGATTCTAGCGACAAAGATTCCTCAAAGTCCAACAAATAAGCTAGAAGAAATTATCTGTGATGCCGATTTAGATTATTTAGGTCGCCCCGATTTTTATTCCATAGGAACTACGCTTTTTAAAGAGCTACAAGCAGCCGGGGTATTAAAATCGGAGGAAGAATGGAACCGCATACAGGTTCGGTTTTTAGAAAACCATGGTTTTTTTACATCGGTGAATAAAGAGCGCCGCCGCCCGGAGAAGCTACTCCATCTGGCTAATTTGAAGGCCTTAGTTGCTACTTACTCTTAGTTAACTACCTTTCCTTTTTTTGAAAAGTATAAAAAAAATGTACGTCACTGGCAGCGTTGTCAGTAGGCGGTGCGTTTCTAATGCAGTTTGATGATATAGGCGTTGAAATTTTAAGGAAGAGCAGTCCCAACTTTATACTCACTAGTTATTCCAACACGAAGTAGGGCCTGCTTTTCTTATTTCCTTTTCTTATCTTTCGGATTCATCCATAATCCAAGAACACCTATGTCAGAAATTTCAGTAAAAAGCGGTAAGGGAGAGTTAAAACTGCACAAGAGTAAGCAACTTGTGGGACTGAAGTCTGTAGCTGCAAGAAGTCTAGAGAAGCAGCCCTTTGTAGATAAAGAAATACTGGTAAATTTAGGCGGCTTTCAGGTTGTTACCCTAGAAGGGGAAGTCAAGGATGTAGATACTCAATTGGATAAAGTACGGGAAGAAGAAACCGTAGCAGTAGGGACCCATGTGTATTTCGCAGAAGGGAGCAATCGCCCTATGATTCCAACAGGAGAGATTTACATCACTTTTGAAGATGGTGTAGGCCCTGATGAACAACAAATAGTACTGGATGAATATCACTTGAAGATCGCTGATCGGCGCTCTGCTTCATTTATGGTTGCAAAAGTTACGGCAAAGTCACCCAATCCGCTAAAAGCTGCTGCGGCCCTGCAAGCGCTTTCTCTGGTGTCTACAGCAGAACCAGATATGGATATGCCAATGGACGAATATGCCTTTTCTGTTCCTAATGATTCATTAATCTCCCATGAGTGGCACCTTGATAACCCCGGTTTTGTCATTGATGCTAACTTCCAGCTCAAGAAAGGAGCGGACTCCCGTGTGGTAAGCGCTTGGAACCGTTTGGGGAATACAGGGAGTTCTGGAATAACGGTAGCGGTGATTGATAATGGTTTTGATACCAATCACCCTGATCTGCGAGGAAAGACGCATAAGCCTTATGATTTATGGACACGTACATCACAGTTGCCACAAGGAGATGCGCGCTTTACACACGGCACCCCCTGTGCTAGTGTAGCTATAGCAGCGAGTAACGGGCAGGGGATTGTAGGTGCAGCGCCAGGTGTGCGTTTTATGCCCATTCATGGTACGTCCTTTAGCGCAGCCACAACGGAAGAGATGTTTGACTACTGTGTGCGGAACGGTGCTGATGTGATCAGTTGCTCCTGGGGAACGACGGATGCTCGTTACAGCCTGAATGCAGTCAAAGAACAAGCTATTGCTCGTGCAGCTCAACAGGGGAGAGGAGGAAAGGGATGTGTAATTCTCTACGCCGTAGGCAATGATGATCTTAATTATGTCAACTATTACGCAGCTCACCCGGATGTTATAGCGGTGGCAGCGAGCACTAGTCAGGATGCTCACGCGAGCTATTCTAATCGAGGGCGAGAAGTAACGATTTGTGCCCCTTCTAATGGCGACTGGCCAATTATTGCTGCCCGAGCATCCTGGGATCAGGGTTTGACCTGGGAAACTGGTAACTACAAATTCTGGCGGGATGGTCGCAGCCGTGGTGATAATTATAAGCATTTTGGAGGCACCTCTAGTGCTACGCCATTGGTCGCAGGAATTTGCGCGCTTATTTTATCGGCTAACCCTGATTTAACGAGTAGAGAAGTTAAGTCTATTTTACAGCGTACTGCTGATAAGATTGGTCATCCTTCAGAATATGATAATAGTGGTCATTCCCTCAAGTATGGTTATGGCCGAGTGAATGCAGATAAAGCTGTTGCAGAAGCCCTTCGGCTGAAAGATGCAGCACAAACTTCGCCTCCTGCCCCGGTACCAGAGGTGACAGACAATATCAGTAGTGGCCGCGGGTTGTTTCGTTTTGATGTACGCAAGCAAGAAGCGAAAGGATGGGGGGTACAGATTGGTGCCTTTTACGAATATGGTAATGTATTGATTCAAGCAGAAAAATTGCAGAAGCAATTTAATGTACCTGTCGTTGTAAGTATCAATGAATTAAACAGTAAAACGGTCTATAAAGTCACTATAGGAGCATACGATTCTCAGGCAGCGGCCCGTGAATTACTGAAGCGCGTGAAAGACGCGGGTATCAGTTGTTTCTTGCGTAATTTGGCTGATTTGGCCTAAGGAACAGCACGAATATAAATTATTCCTTTTTTCTGTTGAAGATGTCCCGAGGAAAGAAGTACTGTTCTTCTTCCTGTTCCAGCTCATAGCTGGGCTTTCTGCGTATTTCAGCTTCTTCAATGCGTTGACGAAACCAGTAAGCTGTAAATACGCCTACTAATGCCCCTAAAAGGTGCCCTTCCCAGGAAACTCCTTCCTGAGTAGGCAGTACTCCCCATATCATTCCTCCATAGTAAAAGACAATGACCAGAGATATCGCTATCGCTCGAATGTTTCGCCGGAAAAATCCGGTAAAAGCGAGAAAACTTGCCATCCCGTAGACGACCCCACTGGCACCAATGTGATAATTAGCGCGATTAAAGGCAGAAAAGAGTGCTTCGGGGTCTGCAAAAAGCCACATGGTTATTCCCGTTCCCAGATAGATAAGAAGGAGCACAGAAAAAGCAACACGTGGATAGAAGAAGATAATCATAGCCATTAAGACCAGGAAGGGTGCTGAGTTGGATAAAAGATGCGCCCAGCTACCGTGTAGAAATGGCGTAGTTAGGATACCACGTAAGGCGTAAGTTTTACGTGGAGCAATACCATAAATAAACCATTCTGAGGCAGTTGCCTGTTCTAATAGGAAAACTAACCAGATAATGGCGAGTAAAGCGAGCGGCCAGCCTATTGAATGCTTAAGTCGTTGGGTAAAAGCCATCTTTATGGATAGAATTAAAAAAAGAAATCAGGATCGTAATAAAGATAACAACTAATTCCCCTTTTCTGTCGAGATTACCTACGGATTCCACTGCTTTTTCTACGAAACGTTTAAAGTCTTGGTATTAGTCTCTATTATTTTCTGCCAAAATCAGCGGGTATTTCTCCCCAGCTATCGGTATCCCATTTCAGAATGGGATTGGTGAAAGTATTGGTCTTTAACCAGTTCTCTCCTCTTATAATCAATTCGTGCAAGGTAGCCGTACGGCTGTCGTTAACGAGATTTGTTTTTACTTTTTTCTTCCTTACCCAGGCCATTGCTGTAGCTGAATCGGTGTAAATAGGTAGGTGGGGGAGATTTTGTTTTTGTAAAAGTGCCAATCCATGTACGATGGCTAAAAATTCGCCAATATTATTGGTACCCATGGGGAAAGCCTGGTGAAAAACCTGATCTTTACTCTTGGTGTCCACACCTTGGTATTCCATGGGGCCAGGGTTACCACTACAGGCCGCATCTACGGACAAGCTTTGCCATACTATCTGAGAGCGTGGTGTTTTGCCAGAGGGCTTAGCCTTAGAGGTACCACCACTTAAATAAGACTTTGGACCAACCTTAAGTGCTTTTTCTGCTTCATTAATAGAGGGGAAACTCTTGAATAGTGCTCCTTGGAAACCCTTGATCTGAGCTTGGGCTTTGGCCCAGTCATCATAAATACCGGGCATGTGCCCTTTCCAGATGACATAATATTTTTTCTTTTTTGTCATCGCGCTAAGTTAATGTAAACATTGCTCACGTCCACCAAAAAACATCCAAATAGAATCTATACCTTTGCGGCCCAGAAAAATATTGAAATAAATATGTTGATTGATACTCACGCTCATCTGTACGCTAAAGCTTTTGAAAATGATCGGGCAGCGATGATAGAACGTGCTCAGCAAGTTGGCGTTCAGCAGTTTTTGCTGCCAAATATTGATGAATCTTCAATTGCTGGGATGCTGGAATTGGAGGAGGAGTACCCTGGCCGTTGTTTTCCGATGATGGGGTTGCACCCTTGTTCTGTAAAAGAAAATTACCTTTCAGACCTGGCTTGGGTTCGAAAATGGTTGGATCAGCGTGACTTTATTGCGATTGGTGAAATAGGCATTGATCTTTACTGGGATAAAACCTTTGTAGAACAGCAGAAAGCAGCTTTTTTGCAGCAAGTGGAATGGGCATTGGAGTTTGATCGTCCGATTGTTGTCCATGCCAGAGAGTCACTTGATCTGTTGATTGAACTAGTCAAAGAAGTTGGCGATTCTAATTTGAGGGGTGTTTTTCATTGTTTTACTGGAAATGTAGCACAAGCCGAGGCAATTATGGAATTAGGCCTATATTTAGGTATCGGTGGTGTAGTGACCTTCAAGAACGGTGGGGTGGATAAAACTTTAGCAGAAATTTCTTTGGATCGAATAATATTAGAAACTGATGCCCCTTATTTGGCTCCCGTTCCTCATCGTGGAAAACGTAACGAAAGTGCTTACGTTCAGGAGGTAGCAGATAAATTAGCTTCGATCAAGGGATTGCCAACTGGAAAGGTTGCGGAAATTACCAGTGAAAATGCCCAGAAATTGTTTAACTTACCGATCTTATAGGGAAAAAGGTGAGTAGTGTCTGATAAAATAATTGAGGCTTAATTGAAGGGCCATTTTGGACTAGAGCCGAAAAAAATTTTGATTATTAGCTTCTTTTTACAATTTTTGCGAATGATTGTTACATCTTGTGACCCTATTTAAAAGAAATTAATTCGGAGAGGTGCTCGAGTGGTTGAAGAGGCACGCCTGGAAAGCGTGTATACGGTAACCCCGTATCGAGGGTTCGAATCCCTTTCTCTCCGCAGCAAAACAATACAACTTTACTTTAAACAAAATCGTTAAACCTCGTTGGCTATGCGAAAATTATTTGCGCTGCTATTGATATTCAGCTTAGCAGCTTCCACGGTAAATACCGTTAGTGCTCAAGAAGACCAGACTGCTACTGAGCAAATTCAAGAAGCAGCAGAAGATGCTGGAGATGCAATCGAAGAAGTGGTGGAAGAAGCAGCAGCAGCTGCCGAATCGATGACTACTATTGATGAAGGCGAAGCTCCTACAATGTTCCAAGTCCTGAAGAAGAACTTCATCGACGGTGACTGGAAATTCATGTCTTTGGTATTGATTACCCTGATTCTGGGTCTTGCGTTCTGTATTGAACGTATACTGACACTGAATTTGGCTACTACCAATACAGACAAATTACTTGAACGCATCGATGAGCGCTTAGCTGCTAACGATGTAGACGGAGCCATGGAGGTTTGTAAATCTACTGCCGGTCCTACTGCTAGTGTGCTTTACGAAGGCCTACGTCGTTCTGCTGAAGGACCTGAAGCTGTTGAGAAAGCTATCGTTTCTTACGGTAGTGTACAGATGGGCTTATTAGAGCGTGGTCTGGTATGGATTTCTCTTTTCATTGCGATTGCCCCGATGCTTGGTTTCATGGGTACGGTAATCGGTATGATTGAGGCCTTTAACCGGATTGAAGCTGTTGGTGACCTTTCTCCTGCTGTAGTTGCAGGTGGTATTAAGGTAGCCCTTTTGACCACAGTATTTGGTCTTGTAGTGGCCATTATCCTACAGATTTTTTACAATTATATCGTTAACAAGATTGACGGTATTGTTAACCGGATGGAAGAAGCTTCTATCACTTTGGTTGACATTATGGCTAAGAACAAAGTATTTTAATCACCCTGTAATTTAATCTTCCATGTATAATTTCTTAAGCAAGAACGGACAGTTAGTTGCTTTTCTAGTGGGAGTGGTTCTGGTTGTGATTTTTCTAGCCATAGCTGTTCCCGGTGCAGGGGATTACTATTTTGATTCGATGGATGATGCCGAAATTTTCGGTGTTAACGTCTTCAATTTTGGTATCCTGGCTGCTATTGCCCTTTCTGTACTTTGTGCAGCGGGTATCGTCCTGTTCGGTTTGTATCACGTTGCCTCCAACCCTAAGGGGTCGATCAAAGGTATCCTTGGTGTGTTAGTTATTGCCGCCCTGATGTTTTTGTTCTATACAATGGCATCTGGTAGTGCAGACCATGACACGATCAAGGGAGCCATCGAAAATTATGAGACATCTGCAGAAGGTCGTTTCATTTCCGAAGGAAACCTTAAATGGATTGGTAGCGCCATCCGAATGGGCTTATTGATGGCTGGTTTAGCTTTCGTAGCTCTAGTGATCATGCCAATCATTTCTCCAATTATTAACCGCGTTAAATAAACTGCATCATGGCAAAGACGAGTACCAGAGATCGTATGAGCAATGAAATCAATGCCGGCTCTATGGCCGATATTGCCTTCTTGCTATTGATCTTCTTCTTGGTAACCACTACGATCGCAGAGGATAAAGGTATCCTCGTGAAATTACCGCCATGGTCGGATGAAGAACCGGATATTACACAATTGAAAACCCGTAACGTATACTCTGTTCTGGTAAATGCCCAGAACATGTTACTCGTTCGCGGGGAGGAAATGGATATTGATGATTTGCGGGAAAAGACCATTGAGTTTATCTCCAATCCACAGCGGAGAGAAGACTTGGCCGAGGCCCCCAATAAAGCAATTATTTCTCTTAAAAATGACCGAGGTACCAGTTATGCTACCTACCTGGAAGTCTATAATGAGTTGAAAGCAGCTTATTATGAACTCTGGGATGATTTGAGTCGGCAAAAATTCGGTGTAGCTTACAGCGATGACATGCCTGTTGCTCAGCAAAAGGTGATTAAAGGAGAAATTCCATTTGTAATTTCCGAGGCGGAGCCCACCAATTTTGGTGAAGAATAAGCACGTATCGTCTTAAACTTCCAGTTTATTCGTTAACGGTTATTGCCTTGTATAATATCAGGGTAATAAAAAAACAACGCAAGAATGTCTAAATTTCAAAAAAAGAGGGGAAAAGCCAAACCGGCTATCTCTACTGCTTCCTTACCGGACATTATCTTTATGTTGTTATTCTTCTTCATGGTGGTAACAGTACTACGTGATGCAGAGTTAAAGGTAAAGGTGACTACTCCTTATGCTACGGAACTTACGAAGCTAGAGGAAAAATCACTTGTAAATTATCTTTATATCGGACGTCCGGAGAAAAAGTATCAACCAATTTATGGTACACGACCACGTCTCCAGCTCGGAGATGCATTCGCTACCGTAGATGATATTCCACTCTTTTTAGAGAAGCATAAAGTGAAAGTACCTGAAAACAAGCGGGCACGGATCACTTCTTCTCTTCGAGTAGATGGAGAAGTAACAATGGGAATTGTGCAGGATGTGAAAATCAAACTGCGTAAATCCGGTCAGTTGAAGGTAAATTACTCGGCTAAGAAAAAGCCACAGTAAAATTATCTTCTAAAGAAAAGGCCCTGTCAATATCATGTTGACAGGGCTTTTTAGTTTACATCTGGCACTAAATAGTTTAGCAAGTTTACATGCATAAGGCGTGCCGAATTTTGGTTAAGGTCAAAATACAGCCTGCCGGTAATTTAGAAGAGCTTATTAAGCAACTAAAAAAAGTGACTTGTATTCGTCTCGTCTTTAGAAAGAAATAGTGTAGTTATAAGTATCCCCTTGGTCCTTTTCCTCCTCTTGCTGGTCTTTGGCAGGAGTCTTTGGGGTAATAGAATAATTCACCTGCTGGGAAGGTGGAATTGTAGATTTTGCTTTAGGATAATGGAAATGAATATTGATGGTTTTGTGAAACGTAGCTCGAATCTTTCGCAACTTGGGGATTTGAAACTTCAACAGTTTTACTATCCGCTGGGCTTCTTCGTCACAGCCATACCCCAAGCCGGTTAATACTTTAGTGCCAATAACATGCCCGTGAAAGTCAATATCCATTCTGACTCTAACTGTCCCCTCAATTTTTTCTGCCTTTGCAGCTTCAGGGTAGCGTATCTGTTCAGAAAGAAACTTACGCAAGGCTTTAGGCCCTCCAGGGTAACTGGGTTTTTGTAAAAAGCTTTCCGGTTTACGTTCTTTTTTCATAGAAATCTTCCGTCTAATAATTGCTTTTTTGATGGAATAGGATTACCTTAATCCTAGTGTTAAAGATAGAGAGAATATATGGATGTGAGAGGGTTTATAAAACATTTGGAATACGAGAAGCGCTTTTCTGAGCACACCTTGAAAGCTTATCAAAATGATTTAATTCAGTTTCAAAGTTTTGTTACTCAAATTTATGGGAGCTGCTGCTGGCCTAATATAGAAGCTAGCCAAGTAAGATCCTGGATGGCGATCTTATTAGAGCAGGAACATGCCCCTGCGAGTATTCGTCGTAAATTATCGAGTTTAAAAGCATTTTATCGCTACTCCCGCCGTCAGCAACCTGACCTTAAAGACCCGACAACGGCAATTCAAACGCCAAAACTCAAGAAGCGATTACCTGTAACAGCAGATTCAACGGCATTGGCTCGTTTATTGGCTTCTTTTCCGAAGGATCCTTGTTTCTCTGATGCTAGAGATAAACTTTTATTGGAATTACTTTATGGAACAGGATTGCGGCGTTCGGAATTGTTGACCCTTAAGGAGAGAGATGTTTTGCGAGCAGAAAAGCGCTTGAGAATATCAGGAAAAGGAGGAAAAGAGCGTTTAGTTCCTTATGGAGGAGCCGTAGATCAGGCGCTGAAGGTTTACAAGGAACGTAAGGAAGAGTTATTCCCAGACTGTGAAATACTAATTTTAACAGATAAAGGAAAACCACCTTACCCCAAATGGGTTTATAATAGAGTAAAGCAATATTTGGGAACATTACCTTATCTTGAACGTGCCAGCCCCCATGTATTGAGGCATTCATTTGCTACTCATTTGTCAGATGCAGGAGCAGACCTCAATGCGATTAAGGAACTATTGGGGCATAGCAGTCTGGCTGCAACCCAGATTTACACCCATAATTCTATTGAAAAGCTCAAGAGGTCTTATGAACAGGCCCATCCAAAAGCAAAAACAAACAAATAGGGGAGAAGAAAGACTCCTCGGTTTTATAGGAAAGAATCGAGTACCCTTGATTCACAAAATGTAACTACATGAAAGTATACACAGAAGCAGTTCATTTCACAGCTGACCAGAAATTAATCGAATTTATCGAAAAGAAACTGGGGAAATTAGACACCTTTTTTGATCGAATTATTGAAGCCCGTGTAAATCTTAAGTTGGAGAACTCTGGGCAGGTTAAAGACAAAATTGCGGAAGTACGAATTTCTGTTCCCGGCGATATATTGATAGCCAAGCATACGGACAAAACTTTTGAAGCCTCAATTGATAAAATAACGGATGTTCTCAAAAGGCAATTAGTGAAGTATAAAGAACGAATGCGCGAAACTATTTAATGTTTAGTTGCGTTAAATAGGGCAGCGTCGATGAGAGTAGATCATCGGCGCTGTTTTTTTATACCTTTTGGCATAAATAATGAGAAGAGAGAGTGATCTAATTTATAAGGAGTTGAGGGGTGATTGAGAAAACAATTTTCAACCTTGAGAAAAAAATCTCAGCAAAAGTTTTTTCTTTTACCGAATAGATATATCTTTGCAATCGCTTTGAGAAAATGATCTCAGGGTTACTTCCAAAGGGAAGATAAAAGCATTGAATTTTGCCGCTTTAGTTAAGTTAGACAAACTTATATCCATCTTAGGATGTATCCTTCAGCAAAAGTGTTTCTTTAGAAAGTTTGAAGAAGGTGTTTGACTTGGAAAAATGGTAATGATGCCAGCATAGCTCAGTTGGCCAGAGCAGCTGATTTGTAATCAGCGGGTCGGGGGTTCGAATCCCTCTGCTGGCTCTTTTTTTGCTCTTTGAAAGTATGGGGGTGCGCCGCAGTTGGAGAGGCGGGCTGGACTGTAAATCCAGTGCTTCGGCTGAGTAGGTTCGAGTCCTACCACCCCCACCATTTTAAGCGGAAGTAGCTCAGTTGGTAGAGCATCAGCCTTCCAAGCTGAGGGTCGCGGGTTCGAGTCTCGTCTTCCGCTCTTTATTTTAGCGCAGGAGCTAAACAATAGTTCTTGCCAATGTAGCTCAGGGGTAGAGCACTTCCATGGTAAGGAAGGGGTCGGGAGTTCAAATCTCCCCATTGGCTCTATTGCCGCCACGTTTTCTCGTGGCACCGGTATTCGGTAAATTCCCGAACAACTGTTATTTATTGTTAAACTTTGTTTCCAAAAATAAACAACTGATGGCTAAGGAAACTTTTGAGAGGTCGAAACCTCACGTAAACATTGGTACTATTGGTCACGTTGACCACGGCAAGACAACACTCACCGCGGCAATTAGCAAAGTACTTCACGAAGCGCATGGAGGTGCAGGAAAAGTTCAAGACTATTCTAGTATTGACTCTGCTCCAGAAGAAAAAGAGCGTGGTATTACGATCAACACTGCTCACGTAGAATATGAGACAGCAGACCGTCACTACGGTCACGTTGACTGTCCTGGTCACGCCGATTATGTGAAGAACATGGTAACGGGTGCTGCTCAGATGGACGGTGCTATTCTTGTTGTTGCTGCTACTGATGGTCCTATGCCTCAGACACGTGAGCACATTCTATTGGCTCGCCAGGTAGGTGTACCAGCAATTGTAGTATTCATGAACAAGGCTGACCTTGTTGATGATGAAGAAATGTTGGAATTGGTAGACATGGAGGTTCGTGAACTTCTTTCTACTTACGAGTACGATGGCGACAACGCTGCTGTAATCACTGGTTCTGCTTTGAAAGCAATCGAAGGTGATGCTGAAGGTGTAGCTCAGATTAAAGAGCTGATGGATGCTGTTGATAAGCACATTCCTCTTCCTGAGCGTGATGTAGACAAGCCTTTCTTGATGCCTGTAGAGGACGTATTCTCGATCACTGGTCGTGGTACTGTTGCTACTGGTTCTATTGAGCGTGGTGTTATCAACTCTGGTGATCCAGTTGAGATCATTGGTTTGATGAAAGAAGGTGAGAAGAACCTTACTTCTACAATCACAGGAGTAGAAATGTTCCGTAAGATTCTTAGCCGCGGTCAAGCTGGTGATAACGCAGGTCTTCTCCTTCGTGGTATTGAAAAGAACCAAGTTAAGCGTGGTCAGGTAATTTGTAAGCCTGGTTCAATTACTCCACACAAGAAATTCAAGTGTGAGGTATACGTTCTAGGTAAGGATGAAGGTGGTCGTCACACACCATTCTTCAACGGTTACCGTCCTCAGTTTTACTTCCGTACCACTGACGTAACTGGTGATGTTGTATTGCCAGAAAACGTTGAGATGGTAATGCCTGGTGACAACGTTACCTTGGAGGTGAACTTGATTAACTCTATCGCTATGGACAAGGGTCTACGTTTCGCTATCCGTGAGGGTGGTCGTACTGTAGGTGCTGGTCAGGTTACTGAGATCATTGAGTAATCGTCTTAAAACGACGCTTGCTTTAGCATAAAAAGTGGAGTCGGGAGGTGATTTTTTTCGCCTTCCGATTTCTCACGTTTAAAATGGACACGGTGTTATTATCTGATAAAGATTAGAAAAAACACTTTGCTATTATATTATACACGGGTGTAGCTCAATTGGCAGAGCACTGGTCTCCAAAACCAGGGGCTGGGAGTTCGAGTCTCTCCACCCGTGCAAGATTACTTTTCGTAGAACCCTAAATGGGTGGAGCTAGGGAAAGTTTATTCCGATTTTTCGGAAAGTCTCTCCACCTATGTAATTTATACTTTACTTCATAGCAATGGATAAGATCAAGCTGTATTTGCGGGAGAGCTACAACGAACTGGTACACAAGGTAACTTGGCCATCTTGGGCTAGCCTACAAAGTAATACCATATTAGTAATTGTTGCTTCTATTATTTTTGCACTGTTGATCCTCGTGATGGATGCTATCTCGAAACTTGGCACTGGTTGGGTTTACGGAGTTTAATAGTTTAAAGAGGGTAAACAGTAAGTACAAGACATTATGTCCGAGGATAAAAGATGGTATTCATTAAGGGTTATTAGCGGTAAAGAGCGCAAAATCAAAGAGCGTATTGAGCTTGAGATTTCTCGTTCAAAATGGGGTGAAGCCGTTACTCAAATACTTGTACCAACGGAGAAAGTATACAAAATCCGTAATGGTAAAAAAGTTATTTCCGAGCGCAACATCTTGCCTGGCTATATTTTAGTGGAGGCAGTACCGGGACGATTCTCAGGAGAAATCGTACAAGCCATTGCTAACATTCCTAATGTTATCCATTTTTTAGGCAAAACTAATCCTATTCCCATGCGTGAATCCGAAGCTAATCGGATGTTGGGTAAAGTGGATGAGTCTCAGGATATGGGTGAATCTTTGATTGAGCCATTTATCGTTGGCGAAACAGTAAAGATTATCGACGGACCTTTCAGCGAGTTTATTGGAGATATCCAAGAAGTGAACGAAGAGAAGAAGAAGCTAAAGGTTATCGTAAAAATATTCGGTCGTGGTACCGAAGTTGAATTGAATTTCATGCAGGTTGATAAGACCTCTTAAGTATTTTAATTACTGAGGTAGGAAGGAATGACTTAGGTTAGCTTTGGTTCTGAACTTGTTTAGAAACGCTTCCCCGAAACATACCGGTGATAAACTTCCGAAAAGAAAATTGCAATGGCAAAAGAACTCGAAACTTTTATAAAACTACAGGTACGTGGTGGCTCTGCCAACCCGGCTCCTCCTGTAGGTCCTGCCTTGGGTGCCAAGGGGGTTAACATTATGGAGTTTTGTAAGCGCTTCAACGCAGCAACAGATGATTCCCGTGGTAAGTTATTACCCGTGGTAATTTCTGTTTACAAGGATAAGTCTTTTGATTTCATTATCAAGACAACTCCTGCTGCAACACAGTTGATGGAAGCTGCTAACCTCAAAAAGGGAAGCCCAGAATCTAATCGTAACAAAGTAGGCTCTGTAACCTGGGATCAGGTGAAGGCAATTGCGGAAGATAAGATGGCGGATTTAAACGCTATGACGATCGAGTCAGCAATGAAAATGATTGCGGGCACAGCTCGTAGCATGGGTGTTACCGTTAGTGGCACTCCTCCCTGGGAGTAAGACAATTAATATTTTTCAATAGTAGGGAGTTCCGGTGATTTCCGGAACGTTACTACCTCAATTATTTATTCATGGCTAAGATCAGCAAAAAAAGAGCAGCGGCAAACGCTAAGGTGGACTCCACCAAGCTCTATGATTTGCCTGAAGCAATGGAACTGGTAAAAGATGTAAATCTTACCAAGTTTGATGCTTCGGTAGACGTGCATGTTCGTCTTGGTATCGATCCGCGTAAAGCAGACCAAGCCCTACGGGGAACGGTTACTTTACCTCACGGTACTGGTAAAACAAAGCGCGTAGTGGTTTTTTGTACTCCTGACAAGGAGGACGAAGCCAGAGAAGCGGGTGCCGACCACGTTGGCCTCGACGATCTGATTCAAAAGGTGAGCGGTGGCTGGACCGATTTCGACGTAGTGGTAGCAATGCCACAAGTAATGGCCAAAATTGGTCGTTTAGGTCGTATTCTGGGCCCACGTGGCTTGATGCCTAACCCTAAAACGGGTACAGTAACACCTAATGTTGGTGCTGCTGTCAGTGATGTGAAAGGAGGTAAGATTTCTTTCCGTGTTGATAAGTTTGGTATCATTCATTCTTCTATCGGTCGTGTTTCTTTCTCTGCGGAGAAATTAACAGATAATGCTAACGAGTTGTTAGGAACAATTGTTCGCATGAAACCTTCTACAGCTAAAGGCAATTACATGAAAAGTGTAACGGTTGTTAGTACGATGAGCCCCGGTATCAAGATTGAGCCAAAATCTATTCGTTAACTTCTAAAATTGTCAAACAATGACCAGAACAGAAAAAGTAGCTGCCGTTGAAGTACTGAAGGAGAAGTTTTCGAATACTGAATTCTTCTATCTTACAGATGCTTCTGCATTATCGGTAGAAAAGATCAACAACTTGCGTGCTGAACTCTTTAGTAAAGGGATCGAGATGCAGGTGGTTAAAAATACATTGGCACGTAAAGCGATGGAAGCTTTACCGAATGCCAGTAATTACGAAGGTCTCTTCGATGCACTCAAAGGGCCTACAGCAATTATGTTCACTTCGGTAGCAAATGCTCCCGCTCGTGTGATCAAGGAATTTCGTGGAAAAGCAGAGCGTCCTTTTATTAAGGCTGCTTATATCGATACCGCAATCTATCAAGGTGATGATCAAATTAAAGTATTAGCTGAACTCAAGTCTAAGGAAGAACTTCTTGGCGACTTGTTAGGCTTGCTACAATCACCTATCCAGAATGTTATGGGTGCCCTCCAATCAGGTGGCAACAACATTATGGGACTTTTGAAAGCCCTCGAAGAGAAAGAAGGCTAATCGTTTTTAAATTAATTAATTGGCTTCCAAGCTGTTTGCGCACGATTAATTTTAATCGTCCAACACTACAAATATTTTTACAATGGCAGATCTTAAAGAAATTGCAGAACAACTAGTTAATCTTTCAGTTAAAGAAGTTAGCGAGTTGGCTACTATTATGGAGGAAGAGTATGGCATCAAGCCTGCTGCTGCGGCAGTAGCTGTTGCTGGCCCTGCTGCTGGCGGAGACGCTGGTGCAGAAGCTGAGCAGACAGAATTTGATGTAGTTCTTACTTCTGGTGGTGCTGCAAAACTCAAAGTAGTAAAAGAAGTGAAGAACCTTCTCGGATTAGGCTTGAAAGAGGCTAAGGAGTTGGTAGACGGAGCTCCTTCTACGATCAAGGAGAAAATTGCTAAAGAAGAAGCAGAAAGCATCAAATCTGCTTTGGAAGAAGCAGGTGCTTCTGTAGAACTGAAGTAATTTTTCCTACTTTTGTACAGTAGCCAGGCTTTCTTTCGGGAAAGTCTGGCCACTAAGTACTACGAGGCTTAGCTAATGGTGTATACCGATGGCTAAGCCTATCGTCGTATAAAAATGTAGCCTCTTTGACAACAATTTAGCCCACTAAATTGTATTGTTAAGTTGGCCCTGATACAATCAATGGATTGAATCATAGAATTTGCCTGGTAATTGTCGATATACAATTTTTTTGGTGAGTTCTTTAGTCATAAGACTGTATAGCAAAATCATCCCGCCCCGACCAGTCATCGGATAGGGAATAAAAAACGCAATTTGCACATGACGTCAAACGGCAAGCTGCTAAAAGCTGAAGAAGCACGCGTAAACTTCGGCAAAATCAAACTAGGCTCTCCTTCTCCCGATTTACTCGAGATCCAGCTACGTTCCTTTCAGGAGTTTTTCCAGTTAGAAACGACGCCGGAAAATCGGATGAATGAAGGCCTTTACAAAGTATTTCAGGAGAATTTTCCAATTACGGATGCCCGAAATATTTTCGTGCTCGAATTCTTAGATTATTTCGTTGACCCTCCTCGTTACACCATCGATGAATGTATTCAGCGTGGTCTTACTTACAGCGTACCGCTGAAGGCTAAGCTGAAGCTTTCTTGTAATGATGAGGAACACGTTGACTTCCAGACCATCGTCCAAGACGTATTTCTGGGGAATATTCCCTACATGACTCCTAAAGGCACCTTTGTCATAAATGGAGCAGAACGGGTAATCGTTTCTCAGTTGCACCGCTCACCTGGCGTTTTCTTTGGTCAGTCTTTCCACCCCAACGGTACTAAGATTTATTCTGCCCGGGTTATTCCTTTCAAAGGTGCCTGGATGGAATTTGCAACGGACATCAACACGGTAATGTACGCTTACATTGATCGTAAGAAGAAGTTCCCTGTGACGACGTTGCTACGTGCTATCGGTTTCGATACCGACAAGGCTATCCTCGATATCTTTGATCTCGCTGATGAGGTGTCTGCTTCTCGCGAGAGTTTGGAGGTTTCTCTGGGCCGTAAACTCGCTGCTCGAGTGTTACGTTCTTGGACGGAAGACTTTGTTGACGAAGATACTGGTGAAGTAGTAACCATTGAGCGTAACGAAATCATTCTTGAACGTGATATTGTTCTGGATGAAAGTAATATCGAATTGATTCTGAATGCAGAGATGGATACCATCATCTTGCAGAAGGATGAAATTGATATGGATTACTCCATTATCTACAATACGCTGCAAAAAGACCCTTCTAGTTCAGAATTAGAAGCGGTACAGTATATTTATAAGCAACTTCGTGGTACCGACCCGCCGGATGAAGAAACGGCTCGTGGTATTATTGATAAGTTGTTCTTCTCTGATAAGCGTTATAACCTAGGTGAGGTTGGTCGTTACAAGATCAACAGAAAACTGGAGTTGGAAACGCCTACCGAAGTATTGGTACTTACGAAGGAGGATATTATTGCAATTGTAACCTACTTGGTAGCCCTGATGAACCAAAAGGCAGAGATCGATGATATTGATCACTTGTCTAATCGTCGGGTACGTACTGTAGGTGAGCAGTTGTACGCCCAGTTTGGTGTTGGTTTGGCACGGATGGCTCGTACGATCCGCGAGCGGATGAACGTACGTGACAACGAAGTCTTTACTCCTGTTGATTTGATCAACGCCCGGACATTGTCTAGCGTAATCAACTCATTCTTTGGTACCAGCCAGCTGTCTCAGTTTCTCGATCAAACGAACCCACTCTCGGAAATTACCCACAAACGGCGGATTTCAGCACTTGGGCCTGGTGGTCTTAGTCGTGAACGGGCAGGTTTTGAGGTGCGAGATGTACACTATAGTCACTATGGGCGTCTGTGTACTATTGAGACACCGGAAGGACCGAACATTGGTTTGATTTCTACCCTTTGTGTACATGCAAAGGTGAATAAAATGGGATTCCTAGAAACCCCTTACCGCGCTGTTGACGAAGGTAATGTGGTAATGGCTGGTGAGCCTATCTACCTTTCTGCTGAAGGGGAAGATTATAAAAGAATTGCACAGGCTAATGCACCGGTAACGGAGCAGGGGGCTTTTGAAAGTGATCGTGTTAAATGTCGTGAGCACGGTGATTTCCCCGTGTTGACACCTGCAGAGATCGAATATATGGATGTTGCACCTAACCAGATTGTTGGGGTATCGGCATCGATGATTCCGTTCTTGGAAAATGATGATGCCAACCGAGCCCTGATGGGATCGAACATGCAGCGTCAGGCAGTTCCATTGATTCGTCCAAGTTCTCCGGTAGTAGGTACTGGATTGGAAGGAAAAGTGGCACGTGACTCGCGGATGTTGATCAACGCTGAAGGCGATGGTGTGGTTGATTATGTGGATGCGAATGAAATCGTTATTCGCTATGATCGTACCGATGAAGAGAAGCTTGTTTCTTTCGAAGACAACCGCAAAACCTACAAGTTGACCAAGTTCCTGCGTACTAACCAAGGAACCTGTGTGAATTTGAAGCCGATTGTACGGCGCGGTATGCGGGTAGTAAAAGGCCAGATCTTGTGTGAC
This sequence comes from Lewinella sp., assembly GCF_050633125.1. Taxonomy (NCBI): domain Bacteria; kingdom Pseudomonadati; phylum Bacteroidota; class Saprospiria; order Saprospirales; family Lewinellaceae; genus Lewinella; species Lewinella sp. Next base: position 7,433 of record NZ_JBOEFX010000052.1, on the reverse strand, counting down.
GGTTATGCTACAGAAAAAGGTGAGTTGGCTTTAGGGCAAAACCTGAAAGTGGCATTTATGCCTTGGAAAGGTTACAACTTTGAGGATGCGATCGTACTTTCTGAACGCGTTGTTCGGGAAGATATCTTTACCTCTTTACATATTGAGCACTTCGAAATGGATGTGCGTGATACGAAGTTGGGGGAAGAAGAATTGACCAACGATATTCCTAACGTCAGTGAAGAAGCTACCAAAGATCTGGACGAAAACGGTATTATCCGTGTTGGTGCCTGGGTTAAGGAAGGGGACATCCTGATTGGTAAGATTACGCCGAAAGGAGAAAGTGATCCTACACCGGAAGAGAAACTCTTGCGTGCTATCTTTGGTGACAAAGCCGGGGATGTTAAAGATGCTTCGATGAAAGCACCTCCTTCTTTGAAAGGTGTTATTATTGATAAGCAGTTGTTTGCACGTGCTAAGAAGGACCAGAAGCAGAAGGAGCAGGAGAAAATTCAGCTTTCTAAGCTGGAGGATCAGCACAAGATTGCGCTGAACGAGCTCAAGACGATTTTGGTAGATAAACTCAACGTTCTAGTTGCTGACATGACTTCTAAAGGTGTAAAAACCATTTACGGAGAAATGTTGATTCCAGCAGGACAGAAGTTATCACCGTCGATCCTCCGTGATCTTGACTACACTACAGTAGACTATACGCGTTGGACTGATGATAAGGAAAAGAATGTACTGATTGCTCGCTTGTTGCACAACTACAGCATCAAGGTTAACGAGGAAATCGGTCGGCATAAGCGGGAGAAATTCAACATCTCTATTGGTGATGAATTACCAGCAGGTGTATTGAAGCTGGCTAAAGTTTATCTAGCTAAGAAGCGGAAGCTGAAAGTAGGGGATAAGCTTGCTGGTCGCCACGGTAACAAGGGGATTGTATCAAGAATCGTACGGATGGAAGATATGCCATTCCTCGAAGACGGAACACCTGTAGATATCGTACTGAACCCGCTGGGTGTACCTTCACGGATGAACCTTGGACAGATTTTTGAGACAGTACTGGGATGGGCCGGTGAAAAACTGGGAGTGAAGTTCGCTACCCCGATTTTCGATGGTGCTAGCCAGGATGAAATCGAATCTTATATCCAAAAAGCAGGTTTACCATCCTTGGGACAAACGTACCTGTATGACGGTGAAACGGGCGACCGTTTCCACCAGCAAGCAACGGTTGGTGTGATTTACATGCTGAAGTTGTCTCATATGGTAGATGATAAGATGCACGCACGTTCGATTGGACCTTACTCGCTTATTACTCAGCAGCCGTTGGGTGGTAAAGCACAGTTTGGTGGTCAGCGTTTTGGTGAGATGGAAGTATGGGCACTGGAAGCCTTTGGTGCCAGTAACATTCTTCAGGAATTACTGACACTGAAGTCGGATGATATTCAGGGACGGGCGAAAGCTTACGAAGCTATCGTGAAGGGTGACAACCTTCCGACACCGAACATTCCTGAATCATTCAACGTATTGATGCACGAATTACGTGGTCTGGCGTTGGATATCAAGTTCGACTAAGAACGTGCCCCTCGTTAAGGGTTTTCGGATCTCTTCGGAGTATTACGAAAACCCTTAACCTCAGAAATAAATTTGCATTGGTTTTTCAAAATAGTTGATATGCCATTTAGAAAAGATAATCCTATCCAAAACCAGAACTTTAGTAACATCACCATTTGCCTGACGTCGCCTGACGACATCCTGGAGCGCTCTTATGGTGAAGTATTGAAGCCTGAGACAATCAACTACCGGTCGTACAAGCCGGAGCGTGATGGTCTTTTCTGTGAGCGGATTTTCGGCCCTGTAAAGGACTACGAGTGTTACTGTGGTAAGTACAAGCGTATTCGTTACAAGGGCATCGTTTGTGACCGTTGTGGTGTTGAGGTGACAGAGAAGAAAGTACGGCGCGAGCGGATGGGACACATCAAGTTGGTGGTTCCTGTTGTTCATATTTGGTTTTTTAAATCTTTACCTAATAAGATTGGTTACCTCTTAGGTTTTTCTTCTAAGAAACTGGAGTCTATCATCTACTACGAGCGTTATGTAGTGATTCAGCCCGGTATCAAAGGTGAAGAAGGAATTGAGGTTAGCCAATTGTTGACAGAGGAAGAATACCTGGATATTTTAGATACGCTACCGGCAGAAAACCAAATGCTGGAAGAAGGTGATCCGAACAAATTCATCGCCAAAATGGGTGCTGATGCTGTGCGTGATATGCTCATGCGTATTGATTTAGACCAGCAATCTTTTGATTTACGTCACCAGGCTAATACAGAAACTAGCCAGCAGCGTAAGTCAGAAGCACTGAAGCGTCTGCGGGTAGTAGAAGCTTTCCGCGATGCTCAGACGCGGGTGGAGAATCGCCCTGAATGGACGATCATCCAGTACTTACCAGTTGTTCCTCCTGAATTGCGTCCGCTAGTACCATTAGATGGTGGCCGTTTCGCAAGTTCTGATTTGAATGACCTTTACCGTCGGGTAATCATCCGTAACAACCGTCTTAAGCGATTGTTGGAAATCAAAGCGCCAGAAGTAATTCTGCGTAATGAGAAGCGGATGCTACAGGAGGCTGTCGACTCTTTATTTGACAACTCACGTAAGTCCAATGCAGTGAAAGCTGAAGGCGGACGTGCGCTGAAGTCATTGAGTGATATCCTAAAGGGTAAGCAAGGTCGATTCCGTCAGAACCTTTTGGGTAAGCGTGTTGATTACTCTGGTCGTTCTGTAATTGTTGTAGGGCCTACATTGCACCTGCACGAATGTGGTATTCCTAAGGGAATGGCGGCAGAGTTATTCAAGCCATTTATCATTCGTAAGTTGATCGAACGCGGTATCGTTAAGACCGTTAAGTCAGCTAAGAAATTGGTAGATCGCAAAGAGCCTATTATTTGGGAGATTCTCGAAAATATACTAAAAGGCCATCCGGTGCTTCTAAACCGGGCGCCAACGCTTCACCGCCTTTCAATTCAGGCTTTCCAGCCTAAGTTGATTGAAGGTAAGGCAATTCAGTTACACCCACTGGTCTGTGGAGCCTTCAACGCCGACTTTGACGGTGATCAGATGGCTGTTCACGTACCATTGAGTCAGGCTGCTATTCTAGAAGCTCAGGTGTTGATGCTTTCTGCACACAACATGCTGAACCCTCAGAACGGTACGCCGGTGACTCTACCTTCTCAGGATATGGTACTTGGTTTGTACTATATTACCAAGGAGCGTCACTCTACCGAGGAGATCAAGGTTAAAGGCGAAGGCCAGGCTTTCTACTCTGCGGAAGAAGTAATGATTGCTTATAATGAAGGCCAGTTGGACCTTCACGCAGCTATCAAGGTGCGAGCACGCGTTGAGGATGAGGACAATAACATGGTTATCAAGCTGATTCAAACGACTACCGGACGGGTACTCTTTAATCAGGCAGTTCCAGAAATGGTTCCTTATATCAACGTCCTTTTGACTAAGAAGAACCTTAAGAAGGTTATTGCAGATATCCTAGAACGTACTGACTTTGGTGTTACGGCTACCTTCCTTGATAAGATCAAGGATATGGGCTTTAGCTGGGCCTTCAAAGGTGGTTTGTCCTTTAACTTGGGTGATTTGATCAACCCATCCATTAAACTGAGCATGCTTGAGCAGGCGCAGGCAGAAGTGGACGAAGTGTGGGATAACTACAATATGGGTCTGATCACCAATAATGAGCGTTACAACCAAATCATTGATAAGTGGACGTATGCGGATAATCGTATTACGGATACCTTGATGAAAGAGTTGTCGATTCACAAGCAAGGGTTCAACTCTGTTTACATGATGCTTGACTCCGGCGCACGTGGTTCGAAGCAGCAGATTAAGCAGTTGTGTGGATTACGTGGACTGATGGCTAAGCCGAAAAAATCTGGTGATAGCGGCGGTGCCGTTATTGAAAACCCGATCCTTTCGAACTTCGTCGATGGTCTGTCGGTACTTGAGTACTTTATCTCTACTCACGGTGCTCGTAAAGGTTTGGCCGATACGGCATTGAAGACGGCGGATGCAGGTTACCTGACACGTCGTTTGGTAGATGTTTCTCAGGATGTTGTCATCATGGAAGAAGATTGTACTACCCTACGTGGTTTGGAAACAACGGCATTGAAAGATAACGAAAAGGTTATTGAGCCATTGGTTTCTCGGATCGAGGGACGTTATACATTACATGATATTGTTCATCCGATCTCGGATGAGATGATCCTGGAAGCAGGAGAATATATTGATGCATCTACGGCACGCTATATAGAAGAAGAAGGTGTAGAAACGGTATACATCCGTTCTGTACTTACCTGTGAAACTAAGCGTGGTGTTTGTGCCAAGTGTTATGGTAAAAACCTGGCTACCGGTCGGATTACTGAAAAAGGTGATGCCGTAGGTATTATAGCTGCTCAGTCGATTGGTGAACCGGGGACACAGCTTACTTTACGTACTTTCCACGTTGGTGGTATTGCGAGTGTAAACAAGACGGAGTCAGAATTGACCTCTAAATTTGCTTGTAAACTGGAATTTGATGGTATCCGTTTCACGGAGTCTGTTGATGATTCTGGTAAGAAAGTAAAAGTAGTACTATCACGGACGGGTGAGATTCGCTTTATTGATCCAGAAACTGGGCGTCAATATGGTTCTAATCACATTCCTTATGGTGCAACATTGAAGGTTAAGGATGGTCAAACCGTAGAAAAAGGTGATGCACTTTGTGAGTGGGATCCTTTCAACGCGGTGATCATTTCTGAATTTGGTGGTGTTGCTAAATTCGATGATGTAGAAGAAGGTATTACTTTCCGGGTGGAACGTGATGATCAGACCGGCTATGCTGAGAAGGTTATCATCGACTCAAAGAAGAGCCGTAAGATTCCTACGATCCGGATTTTGTCTAAGGCAGGTGAAGAGCTACGTTCTTACAACTTACCTGTAGGTTCTTATATCTCTATAGAAGAGGGACAGGAAGTAAAGCCTGGTGATAAAATCGTTAAGATTCCTCGCCAGATGGGTAAGATTGCGGATATTACCGGTGGTTTACCACGGGTAACAGAGCTCTTCGAAGCACGTAATCCATCCAACCCTGCAGTTACTTCTGAAATTGACGGTATTGTAAGCTTTAGTCCGAAAATCAAGCGTGGTAACCGCGAAGTGATTGTAACGGCTAAAGATGAGCAGCGCCGCAAGTACCTGATCAATCTTTCTAAGCACATCCTGGTACAGGAAGGTGACTTTGTAAGAGCTGGTACCCAGTTGTCAGATGGTGCAATTGCTCCTCGTGATATTCTGAATATCAAAGGCCCATTTGCTGTACAAACTTACCTTGTAAATGGAGTACAGGAAGTATACCGTTCACAGGGTATCACCATCAATAACAAACATATTGAGGTGATCGTACGCCAGATGATGCGTCGTTTACAGATTGAAGATTCAGGTGATACGCCATTCCTTGAAGGGGAAGCGGTAGAACGCTATGACTTCCTGGAAACGAATGACTGGATTTTCGATAAGAAAGTTATTCTGGATGCTGGTGAGTCAATCAAGTTGAAAGCTGGACAGTTGGTAACAGTACGTCAATTACGGGAAGAGAATTCTTACCTCAAGCGTAATGACAAAAATATTGTACAGTACCGCGATGCTCAGCCTGCGACATCGAAGCCTATCCTACAGGGTATTACCAAGTCTTCTTTGGGCACCGTAAGCTGGATTTCAGCTGCATCGTTCCAGGAAACGACTAAAGTATTGAGTACTGCAGCGATTGGTGCTAAGCGCGATGGCCTGATGGGACTTAAAGAGAACGTTATTGTCGGTAAGCAGATCCCTGCTGGTACTGGTTTACGTGAATACAACCGCCTTTTCGTAACGACGAAAGAAGCTCAGGAAGCCTGGGAAACTCGCCGTGCGGAAATGGAGGAAATGGAAGACTATTAGCAGGTTACAGTTGGAAAACTGTTAATCGATTAATAAAGAAAATCCCGGATCTTGCTTTGGCAGGATTCGGGATTTTGGTTTTAGGATTTTGAATGATTTTTTATTTATCTTTCTGAGATGAAACGTCTTGAAATTTCTCGAACTAACTTTGAGCTGGCCATCAGCTATCGCTGGCGGAACCCAATTGCTTACTTTCTTATTTTCTTTTGCCTGTTCTGGGATGGATTTCTGATTATGTGGTACGGCATCGGCCTTTCTCAAGGAGGGGGAATGCCTGCAATGTTTTTCCTTTTCCCATTGATTCATGTGGCGGTAGGTGTTGGACTTACTTACTATACTATTTGTTTGTTTGTGAACAAGACCCTTATCCGGGCTGATCAACGAACGCTTTCAGTGAAACATGGTCCACTTCCTTGGCCGAAAGGCAATAAGGAAATAGGAGTCCGGGATTTGCAACAGCTATTTGTCCGGGAAAAAACAGGGAATAAGGGGCATAAATATCATGTTCTGAGTGCCCAACTTATGGATGGGAAAATTGTAACCTTACTCCCGAATGTGAGTTCGACGCCAGAAGAATTACTCCACCTGGAGCGGTCAATAGAGGACTACTTGGGTATTCCAGATCAACCCGTGATAGGAGAGATGACAGGGCAGACTAAAGCTTCCGGAGAACTACCGGGCACTCGCCGCAGAAGTCCGAACCTAGCACCAGGCTTTTCGGGTAGAGTAGGAGTAGAGGTTGCTGAAGTAGGCGATTTTATCACTTATGGAAGCCGTACTTTTGAAGTATCTCACTTGAGTATTCATCAATGGAATGATGGTAATACAGATCGACAGCTTCAACTAGCAGCCGTAGATGGCCAGCACGCATTGCTTTACATTATACAAGACAAAGGGTTGTTCTACTTGTTTTTAGAGGTAGAATTCACCAAGGCTCAGCAGCTGGCACTAGACTTTGATACGACGCCCACACCCGCAGAAATAACCTATCAAAGGGTTGATTACGAACTTTATACTCAGGACGTTGGTCAGCAATTTTTGTCTGGACAAACGGCAGGTATATCAGCTTCACAATGGATTTACCGTACTGCCAAAGGTGATGAGCAGCTACGTATTCTCGATCATAGAGGGATGCAAACGGTCTATTTTGGTCAGAAGGAGATTTCGGCAGCTTTTGAGGTGCTCAAGCCTTAAGAGTTTGTCTAAGTATTGCGCAGAAAATAAACTGCGATTTAGCTTCGCTGCTTCTGCGAGGTTTCTCAGGTTTTTCAAATAGTTAAAACGCTTTAAATGAATCGCTTATTCAACTANNATTTTCGTGCTGTTCCTAAGTTCTTCTCAAAAGGAAAACAATTAAGTCCTGTTGATAAGCGTATGTAACAACCTTTCGTTTGTTGCACTGTTACGGTATTGATTAACAAGAAGTCAAAAAGCTCTGATCTAATGAGCGGACTCTTTAGTTTACCTGC
>NZ_JBOEFX010000051.1:0-47263 GCF_050633125.1 Lewinella sp. | reverse complement strand
GGGTAGGTGTAAATGACCATATATTTAGTGGCTCTTTTTAAAGAGCTCAATAGCTAAGGCTTTTTGGTCCTGGTGTTCAACAATTTGTTTGGGGTAGCCGTCTACATCAATAGGCTTATGTATTTCTTTACTTGAACAGGATTTCAATTCTGGTAGCCACTTTCGTAGAAAGACTCCTTCGGGGTCAAACTTTTTAGATTGGAGCTCGGGATTAAAGACTCTAAAATAGGGCTGAGCATCGCAACCAGTAGAGGCTGACCACTGCCAGCCGCCATTATTGGAGGCAAGGTCAAAATCTAATAGCTTTTCCGCGAAATAGGCTTCTCCCCAGCGCCAATCTATCAAGAGGTGCTTCGTCAGTAAACTGGCGGTAATCATGCGCACCCGATTGTGCATAAAGCCTGTGGCATTCAACTCACGCATCCCAGCATCAACAATGGGATATCCCGTCTTACCTTTGCACCAGGCTGCAAATTCCTCCTCATTATTACGCCACTCAATAAAGTCGTATTCCGGGCGAAAGCTGTTTTCCGCAACATGTGGGAAATTGGCTAAAATCTGTGCATAAAAGTCTCGCCAAATCAGCTCATTCAGAAAGGTTTCATTGAGTTGACGAGCGCGGCGAGCTTTTTCTCGGATAGAAATCGTCCCAAACCTAAAATGAATCCCCAGGCGACTAGTACCGTCCACCGCGGGAAAATCCCGGGTATCATCGTAATTTTTGATCAGGCCACGGCTAACCGTCTTGGAAGGAATCTCTATATCCGTGGTTTCAAAATTCATCTCTGCTAGCGTCGGAAATGAGAATGCTTCACTCGTCTGATGAAGATTAGAAAAATATTTTTCGGTAGGGTAAGGTTTCAAGTAATAGGAAAGCTTAACTTGCTGGCCATTCTCCTCAATTGTACCTTCCTTTTCGTCCAACTTGGCTTTCCAGGTCTTGCTGTAAGGCGTAAATACGGTATAGACACCGCCGGCCTTTTTGGTAATCTCTTCTTCTTCAAAAATTACATGGTCCTTGAAGGTGCGAAGCGGAATCTGCTGCTTTTCTAAAAGCAAGGATACTTTCTCATCTCTTCGACGAGCGTATGGCTCATAGTCATGGTTAGTATAAACGGCTTTGACCTCAAATTGCGCTAAAACTTCCGGCCATACGTCTTCCGGTGTCCCGTATTTCACCAAAAGGTCGCTACCTTGCTCTTTCAGCTCCTTCTTTATCTCCGCTAAGGCGTTATGAATAAATTCGACGCGCGCATCCGCACGATCAGACAATTTATCCAAAATATTACGATCAAAAATAAAAAGGGGAAGCACCGGCCATTCACTCTTTAGTGCTTGATAGAGCGCCGCATTGTCTTCTAATCGCAAATCACGGCGAAACCAAAAAATAGAAATTCCTTTACTCATGGTTTTGTAACAGCAAGGTTAATGCTTAGTTCAAGAAATATTTTACTTTTGACAGGTATTTCTTCACCAATTTGCTATAAATATGAGTACCAATTACGTTCTACTAATTGCTTTGCTATTTACCTTTTTTGCCTGTAGCACTCCGGAGCCCAAGGATGAGCTGACGCTAATGGAAGAAAGCTTCTATCAGCAACCTGACAAAGAAAAAGGCCAGGCGCTCGTTGCTGCTTTCGAGACGAAATTGGACACGATGCAAGGAGAACCCTCCGAGAAAATAAATCTACTGAGCAAGACCGCCACTATTTATTTCCGAATGGGAGCTAACGAAGGATTACAGGCTAATTATGCACGCTTACTGAATGAATTCAAGGATCAACCTATTGCCACCAAAGCAAGTCAGAACATCCTTGACACACTACTGCATAGTATCACTGACCCTACAACACAGCGTTTGGTGCCTAATGTTGCCAAGCAATACATCGCATTAACAGAGCTTTACGCTAAAGCGAAACCCGATGCCCCTGAAAGTCCTGAGCAACTCTACAAAGCAGGAGAAATAGCTCGCTCTATTGGCGCTTACCAGCAAGCCTTGGGCATCTACGCCACCATCGAAGGCTATTTCCCGCAGTACGAAAAAGCGCCAAAAGCCTTATTTATGCAAGGGTTCACCTATGCTGAAGACCTTGGAGATGAAGAAAAAGCAAGGGAGCTTTACGAAGCTTTCATCGCGAAATATCCCAACGATGATTTTGTCGATGATGCTCAAATTTTACTAGAAACATTAGGAAAAACGGATGAAGAAATCTTCCAACAACTGGAGAATCAATAGTAGCATTGTACTGCTTGTATGCTGTGGGGTTTTGTCTGTATTGAATGGGCAAAACCCTTCCAGCTATTGGCAACAAGAACTCCCTGTTGACAGTACGATACAGCAGGGCGTTTTGGCCAATGGCCTCTCCTATTTTATCCGCCCAAACAATGAGCCTCAGCAACGGGCAGAATTACGACTGGTCATCAAAGCAGGCTCTCTGCAAGAAGAGGAAGACCAATTGGGTGTGGCCCACTTCGTAGAGCACATGGCCTTTAATGGCACGGAAAAATTTGCGCAAAACACGCTCATCGATTTTATCGAAAGAAATGGTTCTCGCTTTGGTGCAGACCTCAATGCTTATACTTCTTTTGCGGAAACCGTCTACCAGCTACAAGTCCAAACAGACAGCCTTGCCCTGGTAGATACCGCCCTCCAAGTACTGGCTGAATGGAGTAATAAAATCACTTTCGACCCGGAAGAAGTAGATAAAGAACGTGGCGTAATCATTTCCGAGTGGCGCAGTCGATTGAGTTCCAACCAACGTTTGCAAATGCAGGCTTATCAGACTTTACTGGCAGAATCGCGTTATGCACAGCGCTTGCCTATTGGTAGCCCCAATTTGATTGATACCGTTTCGGCACAGCGCTTAATCGACTTTTACCAACGTTGGTACCAACCAAAAAACATGGCTGTTATTGTCGTTGGTGATGTTGATCCTACCTGGATAGTAACCAAGATTGAAAGCTATTTCTCTGAATTGAGCAACAACGACTTTCAGCCTGCGGAAAGCTACCCACTAGATACCGCTCAAGTTCAACGATTTCTCCTGGCTACCGATGACGAAGCGGCTTTTACGCGTTGGGAGCTAACGTTTCAGTTGGAGCCCCAAAAAAGCGACCTCTCGTTACAGGGGCTTTGTTACCAGTTGCAGCGTTCTCTCTTTGGCAGTTTGATAAACAAACGACTTGCTAAGCTCAAGGAAACGGCCATTCCGCCTTTTACTTTTGCCTATTCTGGTTTTGCTTCTCTGCCAGGAAATTACCACAGCTACCGGCTGAGTGCTTTAGGGCCAGCAGAACAACTTAACGAGGCGCTTTATACCGTCATGAATGAAACCCGGCGGGTCGTCCTGCACGGTTTTAGTGAGGAAGAATTGGCCTTTGAAAAAAAGGCTATGCTTGACCAATATCAGCAGATGGTCAAAGAATTAGACAAAAGGTCCAGCAGTAGTATTGCCGGTAGCATCAGAAATGCATTCCTGGAGGATAGCAAGGTGATAGATTTCAATACACTCCCCTCTTTTGCAGCAGATTGTTTAGGAAAGATCACTTCTGCTGAGTTGCAAAATCTAGCTCACAAGGCACTGGCTTCCGAAGTTCGTAATGCCATTATCACCACCAATTCGGAGCTAGCCCCTACCCTTCCTGACAGCACTGCATTCTACCAATTGCTCGATCAACTGCTTTTGCTTCAGCCAGCGGCTCCTGTTGCCCCTTCGCAGCAAGGCCCTCTCCTTAGTGAACAATTGCCTGCTCAAAAGGCCATGCTCACCAGTTATGACAGTGTTCTCCAGGTGAGCAGTTATGAATTACCTAACGGCGTAAAGGTTATACTTAAGCCTACCAATTTCAAAAATGATCAAATCAGATTCCGGGGCTTCAGTCCAGGTGGCATCAGTCTTTATGACGACGACGATTACCCGAGTGCCCGCCATGCCTTGTCTATTCTCGATCAATCTGGCTTGGATACTTTTCGCGAAAGCGAGTTGTTGCAGTTGTTGAGTGATCAAAATGTGAGTGTCAATCCATATCTAGGGTCTTACGAAGAGGGTATCTCCGGCAGTAGCAACCAGGAGGACATTGAAACGATGTTCCAGCTGATTTACCTTTATTTCACCCGTCCTCGGTTTGACAGCCTCGCTTTAGCGGCCTATCAAAAACGGCAAATAGATATTTACGACCGATTGGATGAAGATCCGCGTACCGCTTTTGGCCGGATGGTTATTGATAAGAAATACGGCTACCATCCTCGGCGGCCTAATTTTTCCATTGAAGAGTTTGAAGCGATCAACTTGGCGCGTGCAGAAGTCATTTATCGCGAACGCTTTGCCAATGCCGCCGATTTCAGTTTTGTCTTTGTGGGTAATTTTGCTCCTGATAGCTTAATGCAATTTGCAGCCCAATACTTAGGTAATTTACCTGTCAATAATCAAGCCGTCGAGCAGTGGAAAGACCGCGGACTTCGGCTCAGCAATACCCCTTTGGATACCACCGTTATTGCGGGGCAAACGCCTAAAGCAGAAGTCATCCTGGAGTGGCATGGCGCCTTCCCTTACAGTAATCGGGATACTCGTTTGCATTTCTCGGCCTTGCAGGAAATACTTTCTTTTCGCTTACGGGAAAAACTACGCGAAGAAATGGGTGGCGTCTACGGCGTAAGGGTAAATATGAGGATGCAGTCTATCCCCGATTCTCTACACCACACGACGATCCGGTTCAATGCCTCGCCCGAAGAAGTAGATACGCTTATCGCAATGGTTTACGACGAAATAGCCTCGCTTGCAGCGGGAAACATCCGCCAAAGTGACTTGGACAAAATAAAGGCCAGTCGGATGAAATCCTACGAAGAAGCCTTACGCAACAACGGATTCTGGCTGGGACAAATCGCTCAGTGCATCCGTATGGAATACGATTTTAAACGGCTTTATCCCGAGCGTTACAGGCAGCGGCTGGATTCGCTGGATACCAACAAATTTGGTGTTGTTGCGAAGCGGTATTTGATGGATGCTACGCATTTTAAGTTTGTGTTGTTGCCGGAGATGTAGGTACAACCGACGCCAAACGGTGTTTATCAGAAAATCAAATGATCAGCGATGAGGCTATTCCTACTAATACTATTGCTATCCGTTACCTGCAATTGCTGTAAGTCTTATGTGTATGATCAGCAGAAAATTCCTTGTAACTGTTTCACAAAAGAGCTACCCTCTTTCTGGCAACAAGAGGATGGATATTATCTTTTCAAAAATGATAAGTGGGATAAATTTTATTACATTTTCACTTATGGAGGCCAGTATTGCTTGGAAGGTATGAGGCAAAAACGTTTTGTCAGGCTCTACGGGGAACCCAATGAAATTATTGGCGATAGCTTAATATACCACATGGATGGTGGTTGCAAAGAACGAGATCATTGCAATGTTCAGATTTTTGAGTTTCATGAGGAACGGCTATCCAAAGTTCATCTTATCAGGCCTTGGGGGAATATTCCTATTTAGTGCAGCTAGTAGCTTTACTTATGCGAATATTTTGTAAAACAATACTTTGGGTAGCTCTTATTAAACTAATAATTAGGAATTTCATTTATTCAATAAAAACCAGGATATGTCGAAAAACGTTTTTTTATTCTTTTTTGCACTCTTAATACTGTCTGGGTGTACTAATCAGGATTCCCAGGAAAAAATTAATTATCACTTAGAGAATATCAATCGTATACGAGTAAATCAGGCTTTTTCCAAAAGGGTCTATTCTTCAATTTTTATTTTAGAGGAATTAACTGGATTGTCTTCCTCTGCTTCTTTTGGTGACATATCAATATATACTTCTAAAGATAGTATTGATCATGACCTTCAGTTGTGGAATCAATGGAAACTTGACCATAACCAAGAGTTCAGCATTGAGGATAGTATTAATACAATTAAAAAAGATATTTTGAGTACGGTAGATTGGTTAGCAGATTAATTGCCATCCACAGTTCTTCTTAATACTTCAGGAAAAACAAATAGTGGAGCCTTACTAATTCCCTCACATTGATTACAAAAATTACACACATGAAAGAAAAAATAACTGCTGAAATTTCAGAGGCTGGAGAAGTTCCACTTTTCTTATTGATTCCTATGTTTAAAGAGAGCATGAATAGAGATCAAATTAAATATCCTATAATGGATAATATTGAAAATTATGATCTTAACAGCACTGGCTTTTTGAAATTGCTAATGACAGTTCTTGAGTTAATTCTTTTCAAAGGCTATGGACTATTCTACTATCAAACTTCTGAAATAGCAACTAGATGGGATGATGATTTCCACTTAGTCGCTAATTCAGAAGTTGAAAAAATTCTACTAGACCGTAAAAGCTGGATCCCTGGCAAAAAAAAGGTTCATTACTTTATTTCAATGAAGGAGTAAAACAACAACTCCCTAAAGAGCTTACCCCACTACTCCCCCTTCCCAATATTCCTAACCATAGCCTCTCCCAGATCACGAATAACGCTATCCGTCGATTGACTCAACTCAGCGGCAATGCGCTCTTGCTCGGCTGGGGTCTTATTTTGACTCATTTTGGCTTTCGCCTGAACTTCGGTCACCTCTAATTCAAAGGCTACAATTCCTGCCAGCATGGCTTGCTTGTAGCCATCCGAAAGGCTAGCCCACTGTGCTTGATAGCCTTCTTCAAATGTGGCAATCAGGCGTTCTAAATGAGCGAAACCTTCTGCTTCCTTAGCCAAAAGACGGGCCTTCCCATAAACGTGAACGGCTTGATAGTTCCAAGTAGGTACATTTTGGGTCTTATCGTAATGACGGGGCGAAATATAGGCGTGTGGTTCCGCAAAAATAACGAGGACCTCTTGCCCATCTTCCAAAAGCTTCCACTGTGGATTAGCGCGAGCAAAATGGGCTTCCAGTAACAGCTTGTCATCCACCTTCCTCACAACAAAAGGCAAATGAGTAGCCATGGGACGTCTGCCATCCTGATTTACGATAGTTGCAAAAGGATACGCATGAAGAAAGGATAAAACCTCCTCCTGGTCATCTACATTATAGTGAGAAGGAATGTACATAAGCCTACAATAATTCCAACTGCACCCACACCGGCTGGTGATCGCTAAACCGGAATCGCTGGTCTAGTGTCTTCACTTTCAAAGCCTTAATATTGGGAGAAATCAGGAAGAAATCGATTACAGTACGGAAGGTGTTTTCAGCATCGTAAACACTCCGAAGTTTGCGGTTACTGGGCACGGTGGGATCGTAAAGCCATTGCCAGTCTTCACCCACAAAATCTGCCGCAATATTGCTCTGCGTATAGCCATCTGCTTCTCCTGGCGAAAAAGTGTCGAAGGGAAAGAACGGTGGGCATTGGTTCCAGTCGGCACCGACGATTACATAATTTCCTTTATCATATTCCGAGGTCACCAATTTTTGAAGAAAGACCATCTGCTGCTTTTTGAGCACGCCTCCTTTATCATAAGCAGAAAGATGGGCATTGATCACCACCAGTTCCTTGCCGGAAGCTGTAGGAAAACGACTAATGAGTAAACAACGATCAAGCTGAAAAATTCGGGTTGGCCAATCAAAACTCCCAGGAAGCTGTAACCGGCGTTCGGCAGTGGGCTGCCAACGGCTGAGCGAGGCAATACCTGCTTCTACTTTCCCGTAAGCGCGCCAAGGCTCCAATATCGGAATAGGCACGCGTGTTACGCGATAATTAGCAGCGTAGCTAGCGGCATAATCAGGGCGTTGTGCCCGAAGACTATCCAGTTGTTGAGTGTAATAAGAACGCCGTGAGTTCAGATCAACCTCCTGAATAAGAAAGATATCTGCTTCTGTACTTTTCACAAACAACTCTGCTCCATCGAGGTTTTTTTGCACCAGTTCTTCACTGGGGCGGATCATTTTCCCATTAGACATGAAAAAGCCACCACTGTCAAAGAAAAAGTTGGATTCCTCCCCTAGGCCAGCATACCCCATATTCCAGATCGCTACAGAAATGATGCTATCTTCGATAACATCGTTAGCGCTTTGCGCATAAACATCAACCGGCAAATCCTCCTCAGGTTGCCAGTCGGTTAGGGTACCATGCAGCAAAACACCGCCCACATACAGTAAGAAGATTGCTACCAACAGCAAAGATATCCTGATCGTTTTACGCATCATAGCAACTTAATTTTAGAAACGGCACGAAAATACTTATGGTTATTCCTCCAATAACTTTTTCAGCTCATTGAGCTTCATCATACACTCAATGGGTGTCATATTATTGATCTGCAAATCCAGCAATGTTGCTTTCAACTGCCCAGCTACCGGATCAACGGTTTCGAAGATACTCAACTGCATGGCTTCTGTGCTGATGGCTTCCGTAGCGGGACGTGCAACCTTAGGTTCTCCCTTTGTTTCTCCGTCTCCCTCAATATGCTTTTGCTCCAATTGAGTAAGAATCTGCGTAGCCCGATCTACAATAGAATGAGGCATACCCGCCATTCTGGCAACGTGAATACCAAAGCTATGGTGGCTGCCACCCTCAGCGAGCTTACGCAAGAAGATGACTTTTTTACCCAGTTCTTTCACCGAAACATTAAAATTCTTGATTCGGGGGAATTTTGTTGCTAACTCATTTAGTTCATGATAATGCGTAGCAAAAAGCGTCTTGGGATAGGATTTCCCATTGCTGTGAAGGTATTCTGCAATCGACCAGGCAATACTGATTCCGTCGTAAGTACTGGTACCTCGCCCAATTTCATCCAACAGGATGAGCGAACGATCCGAGACATTGTTCATGATACTGGCGGTCTCGTTCATCTCCACCATAAAGGTAGACTCGCCGCTGGAGATGTTGTCACTGGCTCCTACACGAGTGAAGACCTTGTCCACAATACCCAAGCGGGCGGCTTTCGCCGGAACAAAGCTTCCCATTTGGGCCATCAAACAAATCAAAGCAGTCTGCCGTAAGAGAGCCGATTTACCCGACATGTTAGGACCGGTAATCATCATGATTTGCTGTTCGTCTCGATCAAGGAAAACATCATTGGGAACATACGCTTCGCCTAGCGGCAAGTGCTTCTCAATCACAGGGTGACGCCCTTCTTTGATGTCAATAACGAAGCTATCGTCTATTTGCGGTCGTACGTAATAATTTTTCACCGCGACCTTGCTAAAAGAGAGCAAACAATCCAAGCGGGCAATCAAGCCGGCGTTGCGTTGTACCTGCGGGATAAAGTCTGCTAATCGCAACACTAACTGCTCGAAAAGAGAAGCCTCCAAGACCAAAACCTTCTCCTCCGCGCCTAGTATTTTATCCTCCAGAAGTTTTAACTCCTCTGTGATATATCGCTCTGCGTTGGTCAACGTTTGTTTCCGAGTCCACTCCTCTGGAACGTCATTTTTAAACCGGTTGGTTACCTCTAAGTAGTAACCAAAGACATTGTTAAAGCCAATTTTGAGACTGGTTATCCCGGTGCGTTCTACTTCGCGGTTTTTGATTTCTACAAGGCGGTTACGCCCATTCTTCATAATATCCCGAAGGTCATCAAGTTCTTCCGACCAACCATCTGCGATGACGCCACCTTTTGAGAGGTTTACCGGTGGGTCTTCTTTGATTTGTTTACCAATTTCCTGACACAGCACTTCACAAGGGTCGAGGCCATTGGCGATCTTCTGCAACATCTCCTCTTTGGTCCCCTGCAAGGAAGCTGCTATCAACGGAATCGTTTCCAGTGATCTCTTCAAGGAAGTTATTTCCCTCGGGTTGATTTTACCTAACGGAACTTTGGCGATCAGGCGCTCCAAATCACCCATTTGGCGAATGTAGCCACTCAGTTCTTCTACCTGTTCTGGAGATTGCACAAAATGATCAACCACCTGCAAGCGAGCTTCAATATCATTTACATCCTTGAGTGGAAGTACGACCCATTTTTTCAGTAACCTCCCTCCCATCGGAGAAACGGTATGATCAAGGATGTTGATCAACGGTACGCCACTTTCGTGTGGACTGTAAATCAATTCAAGGTTACGAATCGTAAAGCGATCCAGCCACACATAAAGATCAGGCTGTATGCGGCCAATGGTATTAAGGTGCTGGACGTTTTTGTTCTCCGTCGTTTCCAGGTAATGCAAAATGGCACCTGCCGCTACTTGCGACAATTCCATATCCTCTACCCCAAACCCTTTGAGTGATTGTATCTCAAAATGGTGGAGCAATTTCTCTCTGGTGTAATCTAGCGAATACACCCATTCATCGAGCGAAAAAACATGAAAACGTTCTCCAAAACGTTCTTCAAAACCTTTCTTCTTGTCTTTTGAGAGGATAACTTCCGAAGGGCGGAAACTTTGCAATAGTTTATCAACGTATTCCTGGTTGCCTTCACAGACTAAAAACTCGCCGGTAGATATATCCAGTAAAGCCAGCCCCATCTGCTGCTGTTTGCCAAAATACAAGCTGGCCAAAAAGTTATTCGTCTTATGATCCAAGAGCTTATCGTCGATAGCCAGTCCTGGCGTAACGATCTCGGTGACTCCTCGCCGAACAATCTTTTTCTCTTTCGAAGGTTTCTCTAGCTGCTCGCAGATAGCTACCCGGTGACCAGCTCTGATCAATCGGGGCAGATAAGTATCTAAAGAATGGTAGGGAAAACCAGCCAATTCAACATCACTGCCGCCATTGTTTCTACTGGTCAAGACAATGCCTAACACCTGAGCGGCAACAACGGCATCTTCTCCAAACGTTTCGTAAAAATCACCTACTCGAAAAAGCAAGATAGCCGAAGGGTGTTTGGCTTTTACGGTAAAATACTGCTTCATCAAAGGGGTTACCTTCGTAGATTTCTTTTTTGCTTTTGCTTTTCCGGCCAAGACTACGGTAATATTTAGTGAGTCAGCAAATATACCTAAATCAAGGGTATTATCAACTCCGTTTTGCTCCAGTATAAAAACCCTTGCTCCAGTGCAGTAGTAAATACAGGATGACAGGGGTGTACAATAAAAATTTGGCCCAATATTTACTGCGAATAACCCGCGAAAAAATACTCAGATAACGAAATTTGGCTAAAGCGAAAGCTAATATTGGAAGTTTAAAAACAAGCTGAGGAGGCATTCCGTGTGCACGACGTACAATGGCAGAAAATTTGCCCAGCATGGTCTGGTTGCGACGAATGCCAGCCAGATCTGTCTTATTGAGATGCGCAATGCGGATACCGTTGATGCGAAATATTTGCCCGCCTTGATCTGTAAACTTCTTACAGAAAAGCATATCCTCAAAAGCACGGTCATCTGTGAAGTATCCAATTTTATCAAAAACCTCTTTGCAGCAAGCAAAATTGCACGTAGCTGCTGCGTGAGCCGGTACCTTATGTCCTGAAAAGTCCAAAAAATGGTTGAATTCTACCAGGAAAGAGCAAGTCCCGTAAACGCTATCCTCAGTGCCATTTTCGATCACGCCTGTCAATATTACATTGTGTTCCATGTTTTCCCAAATGTTCTCCAGCCAATTCGGCTTGGCAACACAGTCGGAATCAATCAGCGCAATGACCTCTCCCTGAGCAGCTTTTATTCCTATATTTCTTGCCGATCCTGGGAAGGTCTGCTCTTTCAGTGAAATAAGTTGAACCTTAGGAATCGTCGCACAAAAGGCAGCCAACTCATCCTGTTTATGCTTATCAGAGCTGTCTGCAATGATGATCTCATAAGTACCGCTAAAATCCTGCTCCAGGATAGAGACGATACATCTTTGTACCGTCTCTGGTTGATTATAAGAAGGGATAACGACCGATAATTGCATAGGCTTTACTCAATGTTTTTGACAGTGTGCAACTTACGTTTTTAATTTATAAAAAAAGGTCAACCCGAAACAGGTTGACCTCTCTTTTATCATTTTATGACAATTCAAAACAGCATTTACACCATCTTATCAGCACAACTGCTACTTGCAAAAGCATCAGGCTTAGCTTTGAATACAAAGCCCATTCCCAGGATATACCCCATAGCTTCTTTCAATGCTACGTTGCTTTCAAAGTCCGGATCGGTGTTAATATCTGCGTGAACTTCCAGTTCTACATCATATTTATCCAGCAAATCACATAGGTTGTAGGCTACGTTTACAGAACGAGCTACTTCTGAGATCATCCGCTCACGGATAGACATTTTACGGTATTCTTTATGGTTACTGATAAACATGAACCCTCCACGCTTTTCGCGTAAGAAAACGATGACCGTAGCATATTCAATAACGCCTCCCTTCACTTGTGAATCGGAACCAATACAGACTTTCATCCGATGGCCATCTGCCAGTTCTTTTTTCAGTACTTTTTCTACGGCTACTTTAAGATCATCCTGAATAGATTTACCGTTCAGCCTTCGCCACTTCATTACCATGTCCGATATTTTTATTATCGGAAGATAGTCATTATCACCCTATTTAAAGGAGTCAAAATCCACTTCCAGTGATATTTAATGTTGCGATCAAATAAAATTTACAAATCATTGATCATACGCAACGGACACTTAACATCAGCTAAGAGCGGAATGGTTCCCGCTTGGCAAAAAAGTTAATAAACTGGGGCTAAAAAGAAGGATACTTAAAGCTCCCTGATCCAGATATTACGAAAACTCACAGGGTTACTATGGTCTTGGAGTTTAATGGGGCCTGGGCCATGTGGTTCGTTTTGAGGTAGACCAATGTACGGTGTTGTTCCTTTGATCTCTACGTGATTTTGAACCAAGACGCCATTAATCAAGACCGTGATGTAGCCAGAGGCCACCTTCATTCCGTTATCGTTAAATCGAGGAGCCTTAAAGATGATATCATAAGTATTCCATTCGCCGGTAGGCCGAAGAGGATTCACCAACGGAATATGCTGTTTGTAAATAGCTCCAGCCTGGCCATTAGAGTAGGTTCGGTTCTGATAGCTGTCCAGAATCTGGACTTCGTAGATGCCCTGGAGGAAGACACCGCTATTCCCACGGCCCTGTCCCTCGCCTTCAATCACAAGAGGAGATCGCCACTCCAGGTGCAACTGACAATCGCCAAATACTTTTTTGGTTTGAATATCACCTGTACCCTTTGCAACAGTGAGGTGCGTACCCTCTTGTTTCCAGCCAACGGCTTTACCGTTGAGGTGTTCCCATTGGTCGGTATTGGTGCCATCAAAAAGGATATATGCATCTGCTGGCGGGCCATTTACGGGGCCAGGGTCAACCGCGCGGGGCTCTGGGTCCCAAACTTCGGTAGCTACAGGGTCAGTAATTTGAGCCGAAAGAAAAGGTCCTGTCAGAAAAAGGAAAAGCAAGAAAAAAAGTGGTTTCATCTTTTTTTCTTGCTAATTAACAACATTTTGGGATTTATCCCAATTCCAATCTTTTAATGGCGAGGCTGATAAAGCTTTTCAAGTGGCGTCTTCTTCACAAAGTCGACAAATTTCACCAGTTGGTGAATCATAATGTCCCACATTTTTACACCTTTCTCTGCGGTTGCAATTGTTGCATCTCCCATTACGCCAGAGTTGGAAATTTTACTGGTACGAACATACCAGCTCACACTGCGGTCGTCATCAAAATTCAAAAAATCACTACCAAAGTCGAGTGTCTCATTGACGGCCTTATCCATCTGCACAGCTTCAGGACGTAAGGCCA
Organism: Lewinella sp.; assembly: GCF_050633125.1. Lineage (NCBI taxonomy): Bacteria > Pseudomonadati > Bacteroidota > Saprospiria > Saprospirales > Lewinellaceae > Lewinella > Lewinella sp. The sequence continues at coordinate 33,653 of NZ_JBOEFX010000051.1, read as the reverse complement.
GGGTTGTACTAGTCTCAATCTCACCGGCGTGGATATCATTTGGTGTACTTGCAAGCTTAGCAATATCCGTATCGCTGGTATCACCAGTGTCTACACAAACGAAGATGCGGGCATCCCGATTGATCATCTGAGCTGCATAATTCAGCGTAGGGGCATTATCGCCATGCCCATTGATAATGATAATCTTCTTCACGCCTTGCTTGGCCAGATTCATGCCAATATCATAGACAAAAGCAGACAAAGCGTTATTCGTAACACTTATGGTACCAGCAAAATCCTCATGGTGATAAGAAACACCGTAAGGGATAGCAGGCAACACGAGTGGCTTGGGATCAGAGCACATTTCTGCTACCTTACGGGCCAAGTATTTGGCATCGTAATAATCAATATCCACCGGTAAATGCGGGCCGTGTTGCTCGATAGCACCACAAGGCAGCAAAACCGTATCAACGGTTTCCAGGCGTTCCTTGATTTCCTCCCAGGTCATCTCTTCCCAGAGAAAACCCTTTCTACTTCTGTTCATTGTTTATCGTAAATTTATAAGGTTTGTTTTCGGCCAATAAGTCCACCACGGATGTTGTATCCCATTTGTGGTGATTACGGCGTACTATTCCTTCCGAATACTCATTAAATAGTGATAAAAGTTGTTCCCGGATATTCTCCGGCATATCCTGCAAATTGCTGCGCTCCTCATCAAAACGAAGTTGCATGATTTCAGGGTTCTTTTTAGCCAGTTTACGGGTATGAGGATTATCGCTGATTAACTCTTTTTCTAATAATAGATGATATAATTGTTGGGCATCAGAACCCAATTGTTTAACACTTTTTCCTTCTAAAGCCTTAAGACATTGGATTATTTGATCTTCGCTGTAGCCACAGCGTGCGGGATCCTCTTCAAGTGCTTTCAGCATTCCGACAATCCGGCGACACTTTTCGCATTTGCCACAAGGCATCATTCGCTCCCCTTCCTTATGAGCGGCATGACAAGAAACCTGAAGGCTTTGCAAATCAGGATAACGTTTTACCAAGATTTTTAAAATCAAAAGTTCGGAAAGGGATCTTAGAATAGAAAACTGGAAAAAATCCCAGCCTTTTTTATCGTAGTAACGCGTAAGTGCATTGTCAAAATATTTGCTCTGGTCATACAGCGCAGCATAATGCGTGATTCCATTTTGTTGTAATTGCAGTGTGGTATCGTACTCGTTACCGATAATAATATTCCTCACCTTACGCTTACGCGCCAAAGGAAGTACACCAAACAAGAAAACAGAAACTGTCCACAATCGAATGGGATAAATATCGGCGCGAATATTTTGGTAATTCTCCCGGATAAAAGGCATCTGGCGAACCATCCAATTGAAAATACGGTCGCAGTTGCACCACACCCGGCTAGTATTGGGCTCTATCTCCAGCATTTTGTGGTAAGCATTGTAGGCCGTATACCAGTGCCGACCGGATTCATTTACATAGATGGGATGCGCTGTCTGCAACTCATTCAGGATGCCATAACTCAGTAAACTATCCTTGCCACCACTACTAAGAATAATATAAGCATCATTGTCCAATTCAGCAGAAGCGGCTGTTTTATGCTGAACAGTTTTGGGGGTTGATTCTCCTTCAAAGATCAACTTAGCAGCCGTATACTTACTCTTTTTTTCAGGTGCTAAATCGCTGAATGCTGGTCGTAAAAACTCATTGTTTGCCAGCAGCTTATGTACGTACACTTCACGCGAAGTATTCTCTGTTACTGCCCGCAAAAAAGACTGATCTTTTTCATCAAAAGCACCTTCAAAAATGATCTCGTCACAGAACAAGCCATAATTCAAGGCAACCTGTGCGGCCATGGTAGAAGCCAGATTACGATCCTCCCATTTTTTAGGGTCAAAAACCTTTTCAGTATATGCGTAGATGAGTGTATTCGATACAGTTTCACCATCTTTCTTACCCAAGGTATAGGTGGCTTTCATCCGTTTAGGTTCTACCACAATCTCATGCACCTTGAGGTAGTCAAATACAATAAAATCTGACAATTTAATTGACATCAACCCGGTTTTAAAAATGCTAAAAAAAGATTACTTGGAATTTTTGGCCGTTAGAATAGCAACGTAGCGATCCGGCTCTATCTCATTTTTTTCGTGTTGCTTCAGCAGTCCAATCAATCCTGCAGTAGAGGCAGGAAGTATACTTTTCGATTCCTTATTAAGGAGGTATTTAGACATGCTTTTCATCTCCTGGTCACTTACATTGTGTGCACTTCCATTACTTTCTTTCATCGCATACAAAGCCTCTTCGCCATCAAAGCTGTGCCAATTGATTAAAGGTTCATTGAACTTTGTTTCTTTAATGAGGTCAGGATTTAAATCGGCGCAGTAATCCAACCCTTTATTAAAGGAATAAACGATAGGGTTTTTCCGTACAGAAGAAGCTCCCAGCATCTGCGGCACACGGGATGTTTTACCTCTCTTATAAAGAGAAACAAACCCACGATAAATTCCTGCCAGTAGCGTTCCATTAGAAATAGGGACCGCACAAATGCGGGGAGCATCGCGCAGCTGATCATAAATCTCGAATGCAATTTGGCTATAAGCCATAATCTGTAAAGGTGTATTCGCACCGCCAGGGTTGGCATCATACCAACCATTGTCTTGTGCCAGCTTGCTACTTTCCGTCACACTGTCTTCATAGCTACCGTGCAGGCGGAGAATCTCGCTACCCAAATCAACCATCTCTTCAATCCTGGCAGTATGATAGGATTCAGGAATGAATATTTTGCACTCGATACCTGCCAAGTGCGCCGCCAAAGCAACCGCTGATCCATAATTCCCACAAGTAGCAAGGCTGATCGTATCGTATTCACGACGCAAAGCATCGTAAACCTGTGCAAAAGCAATACGGTCCTTCTGGGTTCCCGTTGGGTTATCGCCTTCTGTTTTAAGGTAAAGTTGGCGCAGATTATAGTCTCGCTCCAGAGATTTAGCCCGCATCAAGCTGGTATCCCCTACTTCGATATTTATAATATCTTCGAAAACTTCCAGCCGGTCTATCAGACTGTTGTTTTTGTTCTTAACAAATTCACTGTACTCCTTTGCTTCTTTCGATACTTTGAGTTCAATGCTATTCGTAAGATCCCGTAAATTCATAATTGAATTTCTTATTAGTTACCCCAAAATAGGGAACTTTTAGCGAGGGCGGATCAATAACTGTCAGATTCCCTAGGAGTAATTTTGGCTTTATCCTTCGTTAAAGAACCGCCTCCCTTAGCTACGGCTAAGGTCGGGAATCTTTGCCTTGGTTAAAACCAAAATTACTAGCCTATTAAACCCGACTGTTATTAATCTGCCCCCGCTTGGCGAAAAACGCCGCAACTTAGGGGCATTTTAAATGAGATGCAATAGGTGAGGCAAAATATAGGAAAACTAATGCCCGCGTATTTCTGTATTTCTAAAACCGGTTTCAACATGGAGGAACTGTATACTAGAATTTCCGCAAATCACGCCCCTTGAAAGACCACTCTGGGGTTCTAAATACGTCTTCAAGTGTGGGAACTTCATACCAAGGAGAATCGGCACTTGGATTTTGTAAAACATGGATATCCTGAGCTGGCATATAACTCTGTGCCAATAATATTCTTTTCTGATGAGTTTCAGGATGAACGACCATATCTACTACTATGATCGCATGACCAGGGCTACCGCCCTGAATAAAGACATCTCCGATCTGTATGGCATCTAAAGTCTGAGGCTTAAGCTCTTTAGCCACCGACAAGGTACCAGCGTAAGCAAACACCATATTCAAGTAGGACCGAAAGGCACTATAGGAGGTATCCGCTGATCGCGCAGCCGTCCAGCTAACCTCATTACCCCTTACATAGATACGTTGCCCTGCACGCCACTTATTGTATGGCGCATTGAACCCATTGGTGAAATGGAAGGAAATATCATCGTAGGCTTGCTGTTGCCATAAATATTCGGCACGCAAGCGAATGATAGCGTCCGCACACTGCTGAAGATCACGGGTACCTACGTCCATATCGATCACTGCACTTGCAGCTACCTGATTCCTTTTTTGCTTGCCATCGAAATGAAAGACTGGAGTACCGTGGGGTTTGAGGGGCAATTTTCGCAAGTAGGCAGCAAAAGAGTTTCCGCCAATGGACTCGCGTATAAATCCGAGGGGAGATGGAAAGCGTTGTTCGATAGTCGTACCGCTGGTGTCTAACTTATAAACCACTTCGTAGTTTGACGGCTTGGTCGTTCCCTGGATAGTTGCAGATAAAGATGCATTACTTGCTTGGCTAACAGCCGCTGATTGGGATACAGAAGCGTCACAGCCACAAACTACTCCTAGTAATAGGATGAAGAAAATAACAAATATCGCGTTTTGAAAAGTGGGTTTAAATGGTTGCAACGGTCGGCTGTTTAGGATAAGTAGTGTCTTACAAACGAAGAATTCCACAAAGTTGTTTTACCACTTATCTTCTCTATCCTGCTCGTTACTTACCGTAACCGTCAACTTATCAAAAACCTATTTCCTGCTGACACTACTCTCCTTAGCTTTGAGAAATGAACGTTTTAATTCACCACTCAAAAATTTGATTATGAAAAACTTATTACTAACACTCTCTTTGTGCTTGAGCATTGCATGCGGACATACTCAAATCCTGAACCCGGAAATCAACGTGGAGGTACGAATAGCAGAATTTTACGGAAACTCCGACAATGATGCCACCACCACTGACGAGCAAAGTATGTTGATCACCAGTATTTTGAATGATGGAACGAACAGCCTTAACCTTTCTGGATGTAGCATATTTGATTGCGACGCACCTTGTACCGTCAATGAAGATACAGATGTCGGTCCATTCTATTTTGGCTGGATCAGAGGCTGGGAAGAAGATGTTGCCATCGATTTTCAACTCCACGCCTGGGGAGATGAAGGTGGTTCTGAATGCGTGTTTGATACGGGAGATCAAGATGAATTTTCTGGCTTGGCTTCTAATTTCAACCTAACGAACCCTGTACTTACAAACAATCGCAACCCCATACAATGGCATGCTGACTTAGGCAGTAACGATGGCTGGTTATTTGACAATAGCACCTTGTTTAACATCAAGCCACAAATCATTTGGGCTTATCGCTTTGGCGATAGTTGTAGCGACCCACTCGACTTTGGTAATATCGCCAACGGAGAAACCAAAACACATACCAATAGTAACCGCAGTACACCTGGCGTACTTATGGGAGAAGCTGCCATCGGCTATACCAATCAAAATGGTGACTTTCATGCGTCAGCAGAAGCTTACTATTCGTTTTCTTTGGCAGAAGCTTCGATGGTCACAATCTCCACAGATAACCCAGGTACTTCCTACGATACTTTTCTGGGATTACAAGCGGCCAACTGTGAAGAGGTCATTACTACAAATGATGACGTCTCGGATTTCAATCTAACTTCGCGTATAGAAATAGAGTTGGAGGCCGGCAACTATACAGTGTTTGTAGAAGGATTTGAGATGGAACAAGGCAACTTTGAGTTAAGCATTACAGCCAATACCATTGTAGGCACACAAGATTTAAATGCTGCGCTTCCTATTACGATAGGCCCTAACCCCACCGATGGTTTACTGAATATCTCCATTGATGACTCATCACTACTACATGATGTAGTGGTGGAAGTTTACAGCTTACAGGGACAGCTACTACAAAAAAATGGTTTGCCGACAAGCAGCACTACACTTGACTTAGGTACTTATTCTGTCGGAACTTACCTGGTGCGTATCATCACCCCAGAAGGACAACTGACGAAGAAGGTGTTGGTTTACTAGACAATATAGCGACGTCGAATGGAAGGCATTGAGAAAATGTCTTCCATTTTTATCCTCCGCTTTTCTTGGTTTGGCTATAGCCTTTATCAAGCAAGAATTTCAATACTTTATCTCTTTGGTCGCCTTGAACAAGGATTTCACCGTCTTTGGCAGATCCACCTACACCACAGTACGTTTTGAGTGATTTTGCCAAGCCTTTAAGATCCTCATCATTGCCTTCAAAACCAGTAATCAGTGTAACTGCTTTCCCTTTGCGCTTTTTGCGATCCAGCCAAATGCGGAGTTTCTGATCAGCTGCATCAAGCGTTTCTTCTTCCTCTTCTTGTTGATTAAGGTTGACATCGGGGTTAGTGGAAAATACTAGTCCGCCCAAATTCTTCCATTCGTTATCTCTGGCCATATCAATTGTTATAAATCTACTAAAGTTACGCCGTCACCTCCTGCTTCGGCAGCGGGATGGTAGACCTCCATGGTGACATTATATTCCCGCAGCTTCTTTTTAACGGCATCCCTGAGGGAACCATTGCCTTTTCCGTGGACTATTCTTAAATTGGAAACATCCGCCAAAAGTGCTTGATCTACAAAATCTTCTATCACCTTCATTGCCTCTACATAACGCATCCCTCGAATATCAATCTTGCTATCAAAACGAGCTGCATAATCGATGTCAGAATGTACACTCTGGGTAGTTTTCACATCAAGGGGCGTTTTTGCCAACTGTAAATCACGCAGCTTTACCGTCATTCGCATCCCTCCCATTATCATAATGGCATTCTTTCTGTCTATACTCTCTATTTCTCCGGTTGCGCCACCTGTTTTTAGTTTAACAAAATCACCTACAGCTAAGGGACGATCCTCAAATAAGGCTTGGTCTGGATGATAAATTTCTTCTCGCAAACCACCTACCTGTTCAGAAAGATTCTCTCGTTGATACTTGATTTCAAGTGATACCTTCTTGGCTTTATCCAGGTTCTTTTCTTCTTTCAACTCCCGGATCAGGCGCTCTAATTCTTTATTTTCCTGCGCACTTTGCTGCAACTCCTGCTCTTTGCGTTCAAGTTTATGTTTTTTGCGCTTGTATTCCAGATCACGATGCAGTTGATCGTACGTCTTTGTGAGTCGGTCTAGCAACTTCTGCTTGTCGGTAAGCTCATTAAGCCTTTCTTCTACCTCTTGCTTCTCGCGCTGTAAGTCAACCAATAAATCATCAACAGCTCGTTCATTACTACCAATCCGTTTACGGGCATATTTCAAGACTCTCCCCGGCAAGCCACTCTTCCCTGCGATCTCGAATGCATAGGAGCTGCCTGGCCGCCCTACTTGCAATTCGTAACTCGGAGATAAATTATCCTTGTCAAAGTGCATCGAGCCATTGACCAATCCGCGGGTTTTAAACGCGAATACTTTTAGATTACTATAGTGAGTGGTAATAACCCCATATATCTTACGGCGATTGAGTTCAAAAAGCACAGATTCTGCAATAGCACCACCAATCTTTGGGTCGGTACCAGAACCAAATTCATCAATCAACACCAAGGTGTCCGGATTAGCGTGCTCCAAAAATACCTTTGCATTCTCTAACCGTGAACTATAGGTAGATAGATCGTTTTCTAACGATTGTTGATCGCCAATATCTGCAAATAACTGTTCAAAAACCGCCATTTCTGTTTGACCATCAACCGGCAAAAGCAAGCCACATTGGAACATCAACTGTAATAAACCAACGGATTTCATGGTAATCGATTTCCCCCCTGCATTTGGCCCACTGAGCACAAGGATGCGATTTTGACCAAAAAGGGAAAGGTCGAAAGGAATGGTTTTACGCCCAAGCCCTTTATTTTTCAAATAAAGCAGCGGATGCCGTCCCTTGATAATGGCAAGTGTTGGTTGTTTTTTTGTGCGCGGACGAACAGCATTGAGTTTCAGTGCCAACTGGGCTTTGGTCTGCACGACATCAAAACGGATGATCAGGTTCTGATAATCATGCAAGGAGGGTAAATACGGCCGCAGCGTGGCACTCAATTCTTTGAGGATACGATAAATCTCTCTTTTTTCTTCTTGCTGAAGGTCAAAAAGGTCATTATTAATATCAATAACACCTTCCGGTTCAATGAATGCCGTACGCCCTGTGCTGGATTCATCATGGATAATACCTCTGATTTTCCGTTTATGCTCGGAAGGTACACTCAGCACGCGGCGGGCATTACGAAAACTTTCGACGTTATCTGTGAGCCAGCCTTTCTTACGATAAGTATCAATAATGAGTCGGAACTGCCGGTCCATTTCCCGGTACTTGCTTTGAATGTGGCGGCGAATTTTCTGCAACTCAGCCGAAGCATCCGGTCGGATATTCCCTTCTTCATCAATCACCCCTTCAATGGCATGTAATAAGTCTTCATTAAAATGAATGGGGCGAATAATATTGTAAAGCGTTTCATAAGCCTCCTGACGATCCTTATTGAAAAACTTGTAAATTTCTTTAATAAAAAGTAATAAGATATTCAGTTTCTGCAAACCATCTTCCGGGAGAACGAAGCCTGCGATTTCTAACATCCGCAATTCCTCATTGATCTCTTGATACGCACCAATGGGAAAATTATCACGCTTCTCCAAACTACGGCGAAATTCGTCTACCTCATCTAACCCTTGTTCAATATGAGCTAAATTAGACATGGGCTGAATAGCCCGTATTTGTTCTTTGCCTTGTTCTCCAAAACAAGCCTCCTCCAACAAGGAAAGAATCTTATCAAACTCCAACTTTTCATATAAATCACCTGGTTCCAGTCGCATCTTGTACTTTCTTCTACTACCTATATATTTTCAGCCCGCAAAGATAAGACTTCAAATGGTTTAAGTCTATTGCAGCTGCGTACTTCTAACTAATCCTTTGTCTAAAAAGTTTCAATATGCTTAGGAGATTGTAATTTTTACCAATTTATAACTTTTACTGTAGGCCCTAAGTCCTACCTTAGCGCGGCATCAAATAAAAATGATTGTGGCAGGTAGTAATTTTGGCACCCTATTTCGGATCAGTACGTTTGGAGAATCCCACGGCAAAGCCCTAGGCGTAATCGTTGACGGCTGCCCCGCAGGAATAGCTATTGACGAAGATTATATCAGTACAGAATTGGCCCGCAGACGGCCAGGGCAAAGCAAAATTGTCACCCAACGCAAAGAAGCTGATCAGGCACAAATTCTTTCAGGGGTTTTTGAAGGTTACTCAACAGGCACTCCTATCGCAATGGTGATTTTCAATGCAGATGCTCGCTCTAAAGATTATAGCCACATTGCAGATAAGTTCCGCCCAAGTCATGCCGATTATACCTTCCACGCAAAATACGGCGCTCGTGATTATCGTGGCGGGGGCCGTTCCTCTGCGCGTGAGACAGCTGCCCGTGTAGCGGGTGGCGCCATAGCTAAGCTTTTCCTTAAACATTATGGAGTTGATGTTTTTGCTTATACTTCCCAGGTGGGAAAATTACAAATGAGTAAAAATTATCAAGAAATAAGTAAAGAGTTAATTGAATCCAACCCCGTCCGTTGCCCCGACCCCACAATGGCTGCAGAGATGGAGGATTATATTAAAGAGATCCGAAAAGACGGTGATACTGTAGGCGGTGTTGTGAGTGCAGTGGTGCAAGGCTGTCCTTCCGGCCTAGGTGAACCTGTTTTTGATAAACTGCACGCTGACTTAGCGAAAGCCATCATGAGCATCAATGCTTGCAAAGGCTTCGAGTACGGCTCCGGCTTTGAAGGTGTTAGCATGCGCGGCAGTGAACACAACGATGCTTTCTATCAGGAAGGAGAAGAAGTAAAAACTCGAACAAATTATAGTGGAGGTATCCAAGGCGGCATCTCTAACGGAATGGATATCTATTTCCGGGCAGCTTTCAAGCCGGTAGCCACCATTGTTGCTGACCAGGAATCGGTCAATGAGGCAGGAGAATCAGTTACCGTTTCCGGTAAAGGACGGCATGACCCTTGTGTGGTACCACGTGCAGTGCCTATAGTAGAAGCGATGACTGCTCTGGTCATAGCCGATCATTTGCTACGGCAACGGGCGAGTCAGGTTTGATTGAAAATCAGCTCCATGAATGCCTCCAGAAAAGCGAAGGTTCTTTACCTGAAGCTTCTCAATGTTATGTATTCTGTACCTACAAAAATTGATAAAAGCACAAAAATCACGATTAAGCCTACAATCAAAAGTCCCTTGAATGGGATATTGGGTTTTTCTTCAAAAGACAGTGGCAACAAACAAATAAGAAAAGCATAACCAGATAAGAATCGTAGCCATCGTCTATTTTTGTCTTTATGTTCCTCTACCTTTTCTAGATTACAATAATCTTTATTGTTTTTCGTGAGAGCATGAATTGCGTAAGATCCTGAAAACAACGTGGAATATTCTATATCAATAATGTCTCCAACTTTAACCTCTTCTTTGAAGAGATTATGGCTAAACTCCTGGTAATCAATATTACTTATTTCGAATTCTCTGTCATCTCCATCGAGCTTGATACTAATTAGGGGAGACCTTTTTTTTCCTGTTTCTTCTAAATATTCGAATGAGTGCAGCTTTTTGCCTCTCAAACTATTAAGATCTATTGAATTTACCTTAGATGGGATTACAAAGGACAGCAAGAAAAGAATAGTGCAAAATAAAAGACCTTGAACAAACTGTACTTTTTGTTCTTCCCAAGTTTTTCTTGAAGCCTTCATTCTTTCACTTTTTGATTTAAACCTCCCACTGCCCATTCAGCTTCAGTACCTTTTCAATAACGTCGCGGGCGCAACCTTCACCGCCGTTGAAGCCGGAAATATACTGTGCAATGGCTTTGATTTCGCGAGCTGCATTGGCCGGACAAGTAGGTAGCCCTACCCTTCTCATTACCTCATAATCCGGTAAATCATCTCCCATGTAGAGAATGCCAGCTTCGTCCAGATCGTACATATCAACGACCTCCTCGTAGGTTTCTATTTTGTCGGAAATACCTAAATACACATCAGGCACGCCTAGGTTCTGTAGCCGAACCCTCACCCCTTCCGATTTTCCGCCACTGATGATCACCACTCGATAACCTTCCTCCACAGCACGCTTTAGCGCGAAGCCATCCCTGATGCTCATTTGCCGCAACAACTGGCCATCCTGCATCACTAAAACACTGCTGTTTGTAAGTACACCGTCAACATCAAAAATAAAGGTGTGAATTTGTCCAAATACTTCCAGGTTATTCATACTACTGTAGGAAAAATTATAAAGATTGAAATGAAGTTACGGGCAAATGTAAGCGCAATAATTCAGAAAATTGTTTTCGGTTAACACATTGATTGTTTTGTACTATCTAAGGAAGTATTCCTAAATATCGTGAACCAAGGTGGACAGGTATTGTTGAATAAGTCGTACGAACAATTGGGAACCGGTAACTACCGCGAACAATTAGAATTGAGCAATTTACCTGTTGGCTTATACCTGCTACAATTGGTAACTCCTGAGGGACAAGCTACGCAGCCTTTGCTCATTATTAAATAGGATTTTTCAAGTTTAGATAGGTGGTTTTGAGGCGCATTCCCTTTTAGGTGAATGCGCCTTTTTATGTTCTATATTTGTATATATGAGGAAAAGATCAGACCTTCATTAGTAATAAAATTTTTCTCCTCTAAAAACGATAGCTGCTTATCTTTACTTATGGCCGAAGCGCACTCACATCCCCTCAGAGAAAATTTTAAGTTCAAAGAACTTAAAGTCTACTCCTCTACGGAATGGCTAGCGGATAATCGAAAAAAATACCGCCAGGTTTTTGATCGCTATACAACAACCTTTGTTTACGCTGAACTTTCCTTTTACAATCGGCTATTTGACGAAGAAGATTGGGACGTATCTGTTGACATGGTCTGTTACTCGCTCCGAAAAGGCAAACGCGAGATTTGCCGCTTAAGCATTAGCAAAAAAATCAGCAAATACGACAATATTGCTTACATCCGTGAAGGATGGGGAAATAAAGCAGAAGGCAGTTTTTGGAAGAAAGGCACCTACTACTGGGAAGCCTTTCTGGATGGCCAAAAAGTTGGTTCTAAGTATTTTTATATTGAAGATGCTAACCAAGAACCCCACCCCGAAGAAAATCCTTACCTGGAAGTACAGAGTGTACGATTGTATGAAGGCCCTTACGATGACGTAAATGAAGACGACCGTAAATACTTTAAAGCCTTCAATTGCGAAGAAACACGGTATATCTACGTTGAAATATTATTGAAAAATTTGCTCCCTGAAAAGAACTGGCAATGTGAATTGTTCACTAAATTCTTCAATAATGCTCGCGAGCTAAAGGGGCAAGTCGTACGTTTACAAAAGGTAGAAAAAGGCAAAGACACCATTCAACTTACTGCTGGCTGGGGTTCCAATGTACAAGGCTCCTGGCGCAAGGATCGCTACACGGTAGAACTCGTCTTTATGGATGAGTTACTGGCCAGTACCCCTTTTGAGGTTGGTGTTGAATACATAGAGGGAGATCCTGCCGTATGGCTGCCAAACGGAATTACTCCTGTAGTTTTAGCGCCCGAAGATGGCGATCGCCGTACTTTTTCAGAAGTCGTTGAAAATCTTGATGATCTTATTGGGTTAAAAACCATTAAGAAACAAGTCAAGGAACACGCTCAGTATATTCAATTCCTCCAGCTACGGCGAGATAAAGGGTTCGCTGAAAAAGACGAAATTAACGTTCACTCCGTTTTTATTGGCAATCCAGGAACAGGTAAAACCACCGTCGCCAGTATGATGGGTAAGCTTTATCACAAGATGGGCTTGCTCAGTAAAGGCCATGTTCACAGTGTAGACCGAGTAGATTTGGTAGGAGAATACATTGGCCAGACTGCTCCTAAAGTCAAAGAAGCCATAGAAAAAGCTCGCGGCGGCGTGCTCTTCGTAGACGAAGCTTATTCGCTCGCTCGCTCCCAAGATGACTCTAAAGATTTTGGCCGCGAAGTAATAGAAATTCTCGTCAAAGAGATGAGTAACGGACCTGGTGACCTCGCTGTTATTGCGGCAGGCTACCCTCGTGAAATGAAATATTTCCTCGACAGTAATCCTGGCTTAAAATCTCGTTTCAAGCACCGCTTTGAGTTTCCTGACTACCTTCCTCAGGAACTTATCGAAATTGCCCGTTTTGCTGCTCAGCACATGGAGGTCAACCTAGCGCCTGAAGCTGCACAAAGGATTGATATCATTATTACTGAAGCTTTCAGAAATAGAGATCGTTCCTTTGGTAATGCTCGCTTTGTATTTGACCTCGTAGAAAAGGCTAAAGTCAATCTGGGGTTGCGGATAATGGCACATACCAATCCCCGCCAACTATCCAATGAAGAATTGGAATTGGTTACCGAGAACGATGTTGCCCAGATTGATCTAAAAAACATTAAGCAACTTCCTGATATTCCCGTCGACGAGGCATTACTTAATGAAAGTTTGCTGGAATTGGACCAGCTTATTGGCATGAAAAATATCAAGGCGGAAATCAGGGAAATGGTGCAATTGGTCAGGTACTACCGATTGTCAAAAAAAGATGTTCTTAACCGGTTCTTCCTGCATACTGTTTTTGTAGGCAATCCAGGAACAGGTAAAACAACAGTTGCTCGTATTCTTACCAAAATTTACAAAGCATTAGGTGTACTTGAACGTGGCCACATGATAGAAACCGATCGCCAGGGCATGGTGGCTGGCTATGTGGGGCAAACCGCTACCAAAACGACAGAAAAAATTGATGAAGCACTAGGTGGGGTACTCTTTATAGATGAAGCTTATGCACTCACCCAACGTTCTGCTAGTAGCCAAGGAGACTTTGGGGATGAAGCTATTCAAACGCTTCTCAAACGAATGGAAGATCAGCGTGGACAGTTTTTTGTCTTTGTCGCCGGATACCCTGACAATATGGAACACTTTCTAAAAGCCAATCCTGGCCTTAGTTCTCGATTTGACAAGACCCTCCGATTTGAAGACTATGCCCCAGAAGAATTGGTTCAAATAGCAGAGAAAATGTTTGAAGACCAAAACCTTCTCCTTAATGGGGCTGCTCATACCCATATAACAAGGTACCTCAACTTTGTCCATAATTTGCGCGACAAGTTTTTTGGTAATGCACGTACCGTTCGTAAAATTGTAGAAGAGGTCATCAAGGCACATGACCTTAGGCTCGCTGCCGCGAATGAAGATATTCTGGCCAATGAAATCACCTTGGCCGATGCGCAGGTATTGAAGATGGACAAGAACAGTTTACAATTTTCTCGGCCAGCTATTGGCTTTCGGAAGTAGGTAAATTTTCATTTGGTTTTATGACAAAAAACTCTGTGGCGCGGGGAGTGATCAAGGCGTTATGCAAATAAGCAGGTTGAGCTACCAATTCAAGAGGAACGGTATTTTTCCCTTCACGGATAAACGTTTTATTCAAATCCGCAATCAACCGGAAGTTCTCTGGAGAGAGATCATTATAATGACTAAGGCCAATCACACATTTTATCAATGCTTTGTCAGGAAACAATCTAATGCTATCCGCCAGAGGGTTTACGACTTCCACATTTACAAAAATGCTCTTCTCTGTATATCGTTCTACAGGAACTTTCACTTGAATTGCATCCGGCGCAATACGTAGTCCATCTTCGGGGACTCTCAAAGTTAGCTGGCCTTCGTAATCTTTACTCAAGTTATTTAACAAAAGGCTATCAGTGGCCCAATAGCTGAGTGGTGTTACCTGGCTTATTGGGCCAGTAATCCAAACCGAGTCAGGAGAAAGAATAATAGAATCTGCCAGATGATGTTCATCAGCAAAGGAGAGTTCTCTAAAAAGTCTGATAGGCAACAATACCTGTTCCTGCCCCTCTAGTGGTATTCTTACTCCGTCAAAGACCAAATTCGTAATTTCTACTTCTTTGTCATTAACCAAGTCATCTAGATCCGAACGAATTTGAGTAGGGCTAAGATTGAAAACCGTATGATCATCTACCTCGTAAGCTAGATCATAATGCTTACCCATTATTCCTGCTACCAAAAAATACCAGCCCTGTGCAGTAAGATTGACTAATACCGATTCTGGTGGAGGGGTAACAAAGGCTTTGCCCTGAGGTAACTCATAATAGAGATCGACCGTACGAACGACGGTGTATTCTTTAGAAAACTTAACAAGCAACCAGAATATAAAGGCAAAACCTAGACAAATCGCCAGAATCGTACGATCCTCCGGCGATTTGTCTGCAAGGGGATTTCTAATTTTTAGTCGCTTCATTGAAGAAAGCGTCTGTCATTTCTTTAGAAATAGCACTTCGAGTGATAGGAATGAATACTTTTCCTGCCTCAAGTACAATTGTCTTTTCCTCAATTTTATTGATCTTACCTACTATACCACTAGCGGTAACAACCTCATCGCCTTTGGCTAGGTTTTTCATAAACTCTCCCTGTTCGCGCTGGCGTTTTGCCTGAGGACGAATTAGAAAGAGCCAAAAGATAAGCAACATTGCTCCGAAAAAAACAAGTTGCACCATCCCTCCGCCAGAAGCGGCCTGTAATAGTAATGTGGAAAACTCCATATAAATAGCTTATTTATTGATAACTCAAAGGTAATCATCTTAGCCGAAATTCCGACTAACTACTTTCTCCATCCACCTGACCATTAAGATAAATTGTGGTTTTAGCAGGAATGGTATTTGCGGTAATAGTAATTGGCTTGTTCTGCCTCCCGCTTTTATTCTTCGTATCAAAACGTACAGGGATCACTCCTCCCTCTCCAGGAGCAATAGCCGTCTTGGGCCAATCTGCTACCGTACAACCACAAGTGGATCGTACATTGCTAATAATAAGAGGTACTTTTCCTGTATTGACAAAAGAAAAATCATGCGAAACTACTGCACCTTCATCTACCCTCTCATACTCATAACTGAGTTCCGAGAAGGTAATTTTCGCAACATTATTAGTATCAATTTCTTCCTGATCTGCTGTTATCGGATTCCTGATAATATCAGAGATGCCACCTTCAATGGCCTCTTCCTTATTCTCAGAACCGCTAGCTACCGTGGTTTCATTGCAAGAAACCATCAACAACACTAGCATGCTTAAAAGCATATTCTTAACCATAAATATTCTTGTTTTTATAGCGGGCAAAGATACGGCATTTGCGACAAACCTCCACCTTCAGTGAGTGAACAGCCACTGTTGTTGAGTTACTGACATTAACCATAGGTTTTCTAGCTTCTAAAATTCAATTTCCGAACAACTCACAGTAACTTAGCATCACACTGCAATCACTACCTAATGCATAAGTCAATTTTTTTGGTTGGTTTTATGGGCTCTGGCAAGTCTCATGTCGGTATCAAACTGGCGGACTACCTATATTGTCCTTTCTACGATATTGACCAAATGATCGAGCGGCAGGCCGGTAAATCAATCAGCGAGATTTTTGCTCAGGAAGGAGAAGCTTGGTTTAGGGTTTTAGAACGCAGAGCTTTACATGACACCATTTATAAAACGCCTGGAATAATTGCTACAGGCGGCGGTGTCCCTTGTTTTTTTGACAATATAGAATGGATGAATAAGCAAGGTGTTGTCATCTTCCTTGACGCCTCGGAGGAAGTTCTCTTTCAACGTCTCTGGAAAGGCCGCAGCAAAAGGCCGCTTTTGAATGGTCTGACTATAGAAAAGTTGCAAATATTCATTAAGCAAAAAATGGAAGAACGCCGCCCTTTTTATGAAAAGGCCGCCGTTCATTATCTTATTCAAAGCCATGAACAAGCTACCGCCGAAGACATAAACATCCAACTTAATTCTATTACGGGGCATTAACCAAAGCAACGCTATTTGCTCCAGATGGTTTGCAAAAATTCCTGTCGAACATTTTCGTTCAAAAATTTCCCACTATAATCAGATGTTGATGTTACCGAGGCCTCATGTTGAACACCACGAGACTGTACACACATATGATAAGCTTCAATATACACCGCTACATCTTCTGTGCCTAAAACACTTTTTAGTTCTTCTGCGATCTGGATCGTCAATCGTTCTTGAACCTGCGGGCGTTTAGCATAATACTCGACAATACGATTTAGCTTTGACAAACCGATAACATTGCCATTGGCCATATAAGCAATATGCGCCTTGCCGTAAATAGGCAAAAAGTGGTGTTCACAAAAGGAGTGCAATTTTATATCCTTTTCTACCAGCATCTGCTTATAACGATACTTGTTCTCAAACAAAGAAATATTCGGCTTTGCCTTTGGGTTAAGACCTGAGAAGATTTCTTTCACAAACATCTTAGCTACCCGTCGTGGCGTATCTTGTAGAGAATCATCGGTGAGATCAAGCCCCAGCGTATCCATTATTTCACGAAAATGGCCTTCAATAATTTCCATTTTCTCTTCGTCAGTCCGCACAAATGCGTCAGTCCGCATCGGCGTACTAATGTCTATCAAATTGGGGATAACATTGGGATTGGTCATTAAGGCTTTTTCATTGTCAGTCGTGGGGCCACTTTTACTTATACTATCAACGGCAGGAAATTCGTCCTTGCGCATTTTATTTATTTTTTGAATGAAAATCTATTTTATGATCTTGAAAGCTAATTAGAAACGTCATCTGACCGCTTTTGTTTATCCTCCTACCGCTATCTCGGTAAATAATGCCCTTCAAAACCGTTATTACAATGTTTACAACATCTTGTTGGGCATTTTTTTTTTCAGAGTGCCCCATTTAGGGTTAAGCCTTGTTTTTCAAGGGCTTTACAACGTACAACAGCTTGTTTGCAAGAATATTTTATAATATATAAAATATTGTAGAACAATTGATTAAGCAAAAAAATGATACTTTTTAACACAAGGTTTACAAGAAGGTTTTTTTGGATAATATTTGGTAGCCGAGGACAAAAACCCTAATTTTACATCGTTAAGCGAGTCTACACTCCGGTCGAACATGAATAATGATCCCGGAGAGATTTTCCAGAAGCGTAAGAAAGGGTGCGTCCGTTTTTGTTCATCAATAGTTTTCTGTTAATGATAAAGAATATCGACGGCTCTTTGCAAAATATTATTTGGTATCAGTAAGTTTATTCGAACCCTGTCAGTTCCTGATGGGGTTCTTTTTTTGGCGAATAGTTAACTATATTTGCGCCACAGAACAGTCTAAAAAAATCAAATACCCTTATGAATTTTGATCTGATAGTAATTGGTTCCGGCCCAGGAGGATACGTTGCAGCAATTCGCGCATCACAGCTTGGACTAAAAGTAGGTGTAGTAGAACGTGAAAACCTGGGAGGTGTATGCCTTAACTGGGGTTGTATTCCTACCAAGGCTCTATTAAAAAGTGCACAGGTTTTTGAATATATCCAGCACGCCGAAGACTACGGCATTTCCGTAAAAGACGCCAAGGCAGACTTTGGAGGAATGATCGGCCGCAGCCGGAACGTAGCTGAAGGCATGAGTAAGGGTATCAATTTCCTCTTCCGCAAAAACAAAATCACGACCATTGAAGGCGAAGGTCGTCTAGTTCGTGGCAAGAAAGTAGAGGTAACGGATAAGGGCGGTAAAAAAACGACCTACGAAGCAGCTCATATTATAGTTGCTACCGGTGGACGTGCTCGTCAATTGCCTAATATTCCTATTGATGGTAAAAAAATTATCGGATACCGGGAAGCCATGACACTTGATAAGCAACCAAAGAAAATGGTTGTCGTTGGCGCTGGTGCTATCGGTGTAGAGTTTGCCTACTTCTACAGCAGCATTGGTACAGAGGTTACTATTGTAGAATTCATGGAGCAAGGCTTGGTTCCTCGTGAAGATGCCGATATATCTAAGGAACTGACCAAAATTTACAAGAAAAAAGGTATCAGCGTAATGGCCAACAGTGCTGTTCAATCTGTAGATACAAAAGGAAGCTCCTGTAAAGTGGTCGTTAAAAACCGCAAAACGGACAAAGAAGAGACCATCACTTGTGATGTTGTTCTTTCTGCAGCCGGCGTAACTCCGAATACTGAAAACATCGGACTGGAGGAGTTAGGTATTAAAACAGATCGCGGGATGATTGAAGTAGATGCTTTCTACCAAACCAACGTCCCTGGTATCTATGCTATTGGTGATGTAGTTGCCACGCAGGCGCTTGCTCACGTAGCCAGTGCCGAAGGAATTATCTGCGTTGAAAAAATCGCAGGGCACACTCCTGAGCCATTAGACTACAACAATATTCCAGGCTGTACCTACTGCTCACCTGAAGTAGCATCTGTTGGTTATACAGAAGCAGCTGCCAAGGAAGCGGGGTATGAAGTTAAAGTTGGCAAATTTCCTTTCACAGCTTCAGGAAAAGCTAAAGCTGCTGGTGCCAGCGAAGGTTTCGTAAAGGTTATTTTCGATGCCAAATACGGGGAATGGCTAGGCGCTCACTTCATTGGAGCAAACGTTACTGAAATGATCGCAGAGGTTGTGGTTGCCCGCAAACTGGAAACGACAGGTCATGAGATCATCAAATCAGTACACCCCCACCCTACCATGAGCGAAGCGGTGATGGAAGCTGCTGCTGCTGCCTATGGCGAGGTGATTCACATGTAAGCATCAAACCTAGACAGGTATCAAGACAAATGCCATTTTCTGAATCAATCAGAAAATGGCATTTCTTGTTTTTGATTAAGCTGTACCATCGTACATCAGCCAAGCCTTCAGAAAACCATCAATTTGCCCATCCAGCACCGCTTCTGTTTGGGGAGTCTGATAGCCCGTGCGGTGATCTTTGACTCTTCGATCATCAAGTACATAGGAACGGATTTGAGAGCCCCATTCATTCTTCATTTTTTGCGACTCCAGGTCGTCCTTCTCTTGGCGTTGTCTTTCCAGTTCTAATTCATAAAGCCGAGATTTGAGCATTTGCATGGCTTTCTCCCGGTTCATATGCTGCGAACGTTCCTCCTGGCANNGGAAACCACAACCCCTGAAGGTAGGTGTCTTAAACGTACAGCAGATTCCGTTTTGTTAACGTGCTGTCCGCCTGCTCCGCTAGCGCGGAAAGTATCCCATTCTATATCAGCAGGATTGACATCGACTTCGATGCTATCGTCGACCATAGGGTGAACAAAAACGGATGCAAACGACGTCATGCGTTTACCTTGTGAATTGAAAGGACTTATCCTCACCAAACGGTGTACCCCATTTTCACCTTTGAGTAATCCATAGGCAAAATCACCTTTAATTTCCAAGGATATAGACTTCACACCAGCGACGTCTCCATCCTGGCGATCTAGTTCTGATATTTTGAAACCTTGCTTTTCAGCCCACATCAGGTACATTCTCCCAAGCATTTCTGCCCAATCACAGGCTTCTGTACCTCCGGCACCTGCATTGATCTCAAGAATGGCATTCAGCTCATCCTCAGGCCGATTAAGCGTAGAATGGAATTCAACATCTTCTAATAATTCTACAACTTGTTCATACCGATCATCAACCTCTTGCTCGGTTCCTTCACCTTCTTTAAGAAATTCAAAAAGTATTTCCAAGTCCTCAATAGCAGAGGCTGCCTTTCTGTATTGCCCCAGCCAGTTTTTATGGCCCTTAAGGTCTTTCATAACCCCTTCAGCCAATTTGGGGTCATCCCAAAAGTTGGGGTTGAGCATTTGTTGCTCTAGTTCAGCCAGTTTGTGTTCACGTTCTGCGACGTCAAAGATAGTGCCTCAACTGATCGAGGCGACTGTGCAGTTTTTGCAATTGCTCTGCGGTCATGATAATAATATTTATTGAGGAAGCTTTGAAGCTTCCAATAGTTCAAAATAATAAAACAGGGTATCCTCTGGTCCAATAAAAGGTGCTTTACCCAAATCGCCATACCCCAATGATGGTGGCACAGCTAATAAAATTTGACCTCCAGCGCCAATGATATCTAAACTCTCCTCCCATGCTTTGATAACACTCCCTTTTCCTGCGGTAAAAGAAAAAGGAGTATCCAGCGTGTAATTCTCTCCAAAAACGGTACCATCTTCCAAGCTACCTATATACTTTACCCAAACGTTTTCTCCCTCCTGGGCTTGCTTACCTGATCCTTTGGCAAGAATAGAATAGTACAAACCAGATTCAGTAGAAGTACTAACCGTTTTGTAATCGTTTTTATAACGCTCTAATGCATCCAATATCGCAGAAGCTTCCGGAAGCTCTACTAATTGCTCGCGCAAATCGACTTTAACCAAAGGAGCCTCTCCTTCTGATTGGAGTTCATATAATCCTTCATCCTCTCCTTCATCATCACTTCCTTCTGAAACAATTCTACGTAAAACCACATCATAATAAAGTAGATCCGCCGATGCTAGTCCTGGTGCAACTCTCATTTCATCAGTCACTTTCATCACGACAGTTACACTATCACCAACACTCATCAAAGGTAAAATGTCCGCTACTGGGTCAGGTTTTTTTATTGGATTTAGCGATGGGTCTTGAAGTACTGCACGCATTCCTTTTGTCCCATTAGGGGAAGAATAAAGTAACGTATCCTGCGTGCGGATTTGAAAAAAAACAAAGACTTCATCACCAAAAGACGGCTTATCTCCTCCTGTTTCCAGATGCTGCCAATAATCGTACCCGTGCTCCGTCTGTCCGTCGTACTGATGGCAACTTTGTGCCAATAGTATAATCACCGACAAGCATAAATAGGCGAAAAATCGAATCACTATGTGAAGTTGTTTAAGACTGGAGTTGTTCCTTGTTCTCCTCTAAGATTTCTTTAAAGCGCCTTACAGTTACAGCCAGGCTATGAAAACTGGCTCCACCGGCTGCATTCTTATGGCCACCCCCTCGAAAATTGCGCTTGGCCATTTCCTGAACATCAATATCTCCTTTAGAACGCAAACTTAGTTTTACAATCTTAGGCTGTTCATGAATAAAGGCCGCCAGTTTCACATTCCGTAATTTGAGAAGAAAATTAACGACACCTTCTGTATCACCACGCTTGATATCAAAAAAGGAATAATCTTCTTTCGTAAGCGTAATAATACCTGTTTGATACTCCGGCAGAATCTCAAGTCGGTTATATAAGCAATGCCCTAAAATGCGCAATTGCTTTTCATTCATGCTATTAAAAATCAAATCTTGAAGGCGAAGATCATCCACCCCCATTTCTAGCAAATTGGCTACTGTGCGAAATAATTTCGGTGAATTACTGTACTTAAAAGACCCCGTATCTGTTAGGATTCCTGTAAACAAGCACTCTCCTATCATCTGGTCCAGATAATCTTCCTGCCCCAGCATGTGAATAAAATCATAAACTAATTCACATGTAGAACTAGCTGTCGTTTCACTCAATACAAAATCCGCAAAAGGCTCAGGGAAAAGGTGATGGTCTATCATCACTTTTGGGCATCGAGCATCTTCTACCAACTCTCCGGCTTTATCGATTCTATCTAAAGAATTGAAGTCCAAACAGAATATCAACGTTGCTCTTTTAACAATGTATTCTACTTCTTCGGGGTCGTGGTCATAAATGACGATATCATTAGCTTGCGGCATCCACGACAAAAAGTCGGGATAATCGGAAGGTGCAACAATCTTTACATTGTGTCCATTTTTTTGTAAAAAAAGACTTAGACCAAGGGAAGACCCTACTGCGTCGCCGTCTGGATTACGATGAGTAAGAATAACCACATCTTGTGGTGTATTAAGCAGCTTTTTAAGCTCTTCTAAATTTTCCATAATTGTGCATATACTGGGGGGTGCGAAGTTGATAAAAATAATTGATTCTGCCAAAATGTTTGAAGGGGGCTTTGGCGCTCGCTTGCATTTGTTTACTTTTGCGTCGCTTTTTACAAATAACGACCAAAACCAAAGCAAAACATGGCTGGTAATATCACTTTTACGATGATCAAACCCGATGCTGTAAAAGCCGGGCACATCGGCGGCATCCTTGCACAGATCAACGAGGCAGGTTTCCGTATCGTAGCGATGAAACTCACCAAACTATCGGCAGAGAAAGCTGGCGAATTTTACGCTGTTCACAAAGAACGTCCATTTTATGGCGAACTCGTTGAGTTCATGTCTAGTGGCTCAATCGTAGCTGCTGTTCTTGAAAAAGACAATGCGGTAGAAGATTTCCGTACGCTGATTGGTGCAACCAATCCTGCTGAAGCTGCTGAAGGTACTATTCGTGCCAAGTATGCTACCAGCATTGGCGAAAACGCAGTACACGGTTCTGACTCTGATGAGAACGCACAAATTGAAGCTTCTTTCCACTTCTCTGTAACCGAGATGTTTAAGTAAGCTACTTGTTTTCTATAGAAAAAGCCACTAAGACATTATGCTCTTAGTGGCTTTTTCTATTGGCTACTTAAGGATTCAGCTCAACTGAAACCGAAAACCTTCATCAGGGAAGAATCTCGGTTGAAGCAGCTACCGTTTCATCAGGTGTATCTTCCCCCATCATTTCCATAACAACTTCGGGAAGATATTCGCTCCACGAAACATCATCTTTTACTAAAAAAAAGGTTAATAACCCGCCATACAACAAGGTAGTAATGACGATGGCTTTGCGGCGGTTGCGGCGTTCGATACGATCTACTTGATAAGACATAGTTGGATTTTTCCTTCTCTGGCAATTGTTTTACGTAATAGCAAACGGCATTCCATTAAACCTTATTTTTGAGCCATCCGTTAAAAATGTCATAAAACCATATTAGAGTATGCTCGCTGCTGTCCTACAAAGTATCCAACAAGAACTGGCCCCCTACCAAGCTAAACTCGTTGCTGTTTCTAAAACCTACCCCAAAGAGATGCTGCAAGCAGCCTATGAATGTGGCCACCGTGATTTTGGAGAAAATCGTGTACAGGAGATCGTAGAAAAGGCCGCTGCGCTGCCCAAAGATATTGTTTGGCACTTCATTGGTCATCTACAAACCAACAAAGTCAAATATATTGCACCTTTCGTTGATGTCATACACGCTGTTGATAGTTTTAAACTCCTAAAGGAAATAGATAAACGTGCTGCTGCTAACGAGCGCGTTATCAATGTTTTATTACAGTTCAAAATTGCAGAGGAGGATACAAAATACGGGTACGACGCCGCTGATATTTTCTCTATGCTAGATGAATTACCTTGGCAAGGTTTACAAAATGTTCGTATTGTGGGTGTCATGGGGATGGCAACATTTACAGAGGACAAAAAACAAGTGGATCAGGAATTTAATCAACTAAAAACCTACTTTGACCGCCTTAAGGCCACCTATTTTGAAAACGAGCCTTCTTTCAAGGAAATTTCGATGGGCATGTCAGGCGACTATCCACTCGCCCTTGAGCATGGTAGCACGATGGTGAGAATCGGAAGTAAAATTTTTGGGCATCGGGGATAAAGGAGTTCACAAAAAAACAATCTACACACCTTTGCTACAACTTTTTCTTCTTCTTTTTACTGGCCTTTGCTAAAGGATTAAACGCAAGGCACAGTCCTATCCAATGTGCTAGATCTTCCTCCGTATCAAAACCATCTGGCGTCACAAAAACATAGCCTTTCATTGGCCGTCCAGTGAAGTCCATTGGATGGCACCCCTCCCTCGCTAGTGCATCAATCGAGGCATCCAAGCCTATCCGAGCCATCAGTAAATCAGTTTCTTTCTTTTTATCATAATGGATGCCACAACACATCTTTTCATTTACCATAAAACACAAGCCTCCCATCATTTTTTTCTCAGTAAACGCAGTGTTATGCTCCTCAAAAGCCTTACGAATACGATCTGCTAAATACTCATCAAAAGCCATAAACAATTCTGACTAGTTTAAAAATCATTGCAAAACTTAACACACAAGAAAAGAGAATAATATTATATTCATGCCGCTATTTACTTATTTTTTTTATCAACTATCTACAGAAAAACCGAATTATGATCCGTAACTATCTACTAGTTTGTGTATCGCTCGTGCTGGTAATGGCCAGCTGTGCCAAAGAGCAAGGCTCCGATCAGGAAATCCAAATCAACACTCCTGAGCGTACCAGCAAAGAAGACATCAATGCCTTTGTTCTTTCCCAACTTCACGAAAAAAACATTTTCAAGTGGGAAACAATGAACGATGAAATGCTTTGGAGTGCCATGTCTCATGGCAATGACATTGCTTCAATCGGCTATCAACCGACAAGCTTCACCAACATGGAAGAACGTATCCATGAGATTGACATTACCAAAGAAGAATGGCGGACTGTCCGACAGGATATCATTGATCTCGTACTTAACGAAACTCAGCGGTATTTCCCGGAAGAGAACATTACTGCTGAAAAGCTACTCATGGGGAAACCCATCGAAGAAGTACTGCCCAATTTCAGTATCCTTATCAAGCACCCCGCGATTGTAACTGCATTACGTGAAAGAGCAGACGTACGCTACGTGGAACCGATGAATTATTCGTTCAATGAAGTTGCTGATCGCAGTGATTCTGGTTGTGACATCAGCCCGGCTAGCAACATTCCTTCGGCAGATTACACGACAACTTCCCCTTCTGCAAAGATTCCTTGGAATTTCCACCTGCTTAATATTCCTACTGCCTGGAACACCAGTCAGGGAGACAATATCGGCGTATGCCTAATCGATACAGGCACTTCTCCTAACCAGTCTAAACTTGGTAGTCAATTTGCTTCCGGGCAATCGACCAACCGCTATATTTCACGTTATGGTACTTACGTAAGCTCCTGGTGGTGGTGGGCTTCTCCGGATGGGCCAGATGATGATTGTGGCCACGGTACTCAAATGGCAGGGTTGATTGCTGGCCCCAGAACCTCTGGAGGATCAACGACGGGTGCCGCTTACAAAGCAAACCTAATTGCTTACCGCGCTACCGGAGACGTTGTAATAAATAGCTCTAACGAGAAAGAAGGCGTAAGAGACGCCCTTGTTGCAGCAGGTAATCGCAGTGATGTAAAAATTATCAGCATGTCTATTGGTGATGTTTTCTACAGCAGTACCGTTGCTGACGGTATTTTCTACGCCTACAATCGCGGAAAACTCATCTTTGCTGCTGCGGGTACTTCTTTAAGCTGGACCAGTTGGTGGGGCGTTATCTTCCCTGCAAACATGTCGCAAACAGTAGCTGTAACTGGCGTTAAAGAAGGCTATCCTCTTGAACGCTGTAATACTTGCCATGATGGATCACAAGTAGACTTTATCGTTCCAATGCAGCGCCGCAATGACAACAGCCGCACCTCGCTGACCTTAGCCATGAGTGGCAATACACCTTCTTATGTGGGGGGCTCAAGTGCAGCTACGGCAACAACAGCAGGCGTAGCAGCAATGGTTTGGGCAACAAGTCCTTCTTCCTCAAGAAGCACGATCTTGAATCGACTCAAGAATGCTGCCTCCATTTACCCAAGTCGGGATGGCAACTTCGGCTGGGGTATCATTGATGCTCAGCAAGCAGTAAATTAAGCGTTTGGCTTTAGCCAAAAACGAGAAGAGGGTAAAGGGATCAACAATCCCTCTACCCTCTTTTTATCTATACAACCTTATCTAGCCTACTAAGCTTCTTCCAAGAAAGGATAACGATAATCCTTAGGCGTTACGAAGTTTTCCTTAATTGTTCGTGGACTGATCCACCGATAAAGGTTCAATACAGAACCGGCTTTATCATTGGTACCAGAACCACGCGCTCCACCAAACGGTTGCTGTCCTACAACAGCTCCTGTTGGTTTATCATTGATATAAAAGTTTCCGGCAGCATTACTCAGCTTGTCTGTAACATAATTGATCACAGAACGCTCGCGGGCGAAAATAGAACCCGTAAGTGCATAAGGTGAAGTGCTATCTACTTGATCTAGCATCGTATCAAACTCCGCATCAGGGTAAACATAAATCGTCAGTACCGGGCCAAAAATCTCTTCCTCCATAGTGCGATAATGAGGATCTTTAGCCAACAATATTGTAGGTTCTACAAAATAACCTTCCGACTTATCACAGTTACCTCCGGCAACAATTTCTACGCCATCATCTTTTTTCGCTTGAGCGAGATAACTACTTATTTTATCAAAAGACCGCTCATCAATGACAGCATTGATAAAGTTGGAAAAATCTTCTACCGTACCCATCTTGAAAGTAGCCAAATCTGCTACCAACTTTTCTTTAATAGCAGGCCACAAACTTTCTGGCAAATAAGCCCGAGATGCCGCAGAACACTTTTGTCCCTGGTATTCAAAAGCACCGCGTGCCAGCCCTACAGCTACCTGAACAGCATCTGCTGACGGGTGAGCTACTACAAAATCTTTACCACCTGTTTCTCCTACAATTCGAGGGTAAGAACGGTATTTACTGATGTTTTTGCCAACCATACTCCACAGAGCCTGGAATACTTTGGTGCTCCCAGTAAAGTGCAAGCCCGCAAAATCAGCGTGAGAGAAAACAATATCTCCTGCCATAGGGCCATCTGTATAGATCAAATTGATTACACCTGCCGGCAAGCCTGCCTCGTGGAAAATTTCCATCACCAACTTGGCAGCGAAAATCTGAGTCTCCGCAGGTTTCCACACCACTACATTGCCCATCATTGCTGGAGCAGCAGGTAAGTTACCTGCAATCGCCGTGAAATTGAAAGGGGTAATCGCAAAAACGAAACCTTCCAATGGACGATACTCCATTCTGTTCCAAACCGTTGGGGAACTATTAGGCTGCTGCTGGTAAATCTCTGTCATATACTGCACATTAAAGCGCAGAAAATCAGCAAGTTCAGCAACACAATCAATCTCTGCTTGATAGACATTTTTACTTTGCCCCAGCATAGTAGCCGCATTCATCCGAGCACGGTATGGTCCACTGATCAAATCCGCAGCTTTCAGGAAGACAGCAGCACGATCTTGCCACGGCATTCTTTCCCAAGCTGGCTGAGCAGCCAGCGCTGCATCAATAGCTGCGTTAACATGATTAGAACCACCTTTAGAAAAATGAGCTAAAACGTGCTTTTTCTCATGAGGTGGATGGATCGCTACTTTATTATCAGTAGAAACCCACTCTCCATTAATGTACATTGGCAAATCGAGTGCTTCCTTTTTATACGCAGCAAGCGCCTCTTTTAAAGCCTTACGTTCCGGAGAACCGGAGCGATAATTCAGAATGGGTTCGTTGACAGGTTGTGGGACCTTATAAAATGCGTTAGCCATATTTTGTAAATTGGTTAGGTTTTAATTTCTGCAAACATACTTACTCCCAAGGGAACACCCAAACATGGAGGATCGTTGTATATCGCTATATCTAAAGAAAGGAATCTACTTCTGGACTTGTAGCTTCTTCAGGGCGATCATCGACTGGATATAGCGTTTTGCCAGCGGGATAATTTTCACCTTACTACTACTCACATCGTCCGTCCATTTCACAGGAAGCTCGCAAAGGTTCTTTCCTTGCCACTCAGCAACTGTTAATAATTCTGTGCTAAAAAACCACCCATCGTTTTGTGCACCACCATTCATGAGGTTTTCCAAAATGGAACGATGTAGGAATTTAAAACCGCACATCCCATCAGAAAAGCCTACTCCCAGGTAGCTTTTCAGCAGAAAGTTAAACCCTCTGGAGGCAACTTCTCGTTTAAATGGTCGGTTTATCACCTCAGCATTTGGATGCAACCGAGAGCCATAAACCAAATCACAACCTTGCTGAGCAAGCGCATCGTATGCTTCTGGAAAATGCTGGAGGTCCGTTGCCAAATCTAGGTCCATGTAGCCAACAATATCAGCTTTTGATTGCCCCCATGAGGTTTTTAATGCCAAACCTACCCCCCGTCGAGGAACACTCACCCAATGTACTTCCGGGTATTCCTCGCTAAGCTGTTGAGCTATTGCTCTGGTGCGATCTTCTGAACCATTGTCTGCAATAATGATTTTCCATTGCCCCTGGGTCGTAAAATGATCTTTTAAAAAGGCATACAAAATACCCACTTGGCGCTGTAGAGTAGCCTCTTCATTCAAAACAGGAATCGTAATATCGAAAGTCATTACATTAGCTTTGCACGCGAAGATAGAGCAGGTTTAGGATATTATGGGATACTTTTGTTTACTTTGTAGAAATTCTGACCAGCTTAATCGAAGATTCGTAACTATATCGTGATTAAAGCTATTATTAGAGGTAAGAAATTATGCTAAAAAATCTGAAATCAATTTTCATTGTAGAGGAAGAAGCTCCTGCTAAAAGCAAGGCTAGTTCCCCAACCAAAAATACGCCGTCTAAAGAAAAAGCGCCACAACAGGGCAGTCCTCCCGTTGTGAGTAATCGTGATGGTAAAATCACTAAAAAATTCACAGACATTCTACTCTCGGCGATGGATACTGCCGACCTGGAAGGGTTTGATTATTTAGAGTACAAAAAATCTCTAAAATCCCTTCAGAAGATGAACATGGAAGAGCGCACCGCCTACCAATCCGCCTTCGCGATGGCGCAAACAATGGGTGCTACACCTCAGCATCTGGTCGCCACTGCTCAGCACTACTTAAAGGCACTTCAGCAAGAGGAGCAAAAATTCGAAAAAGCGCTCAGCAATCAACAAGAAAGTAGAATTGGCGCAAAGCGTCAGGAACAACAAACGCTGGCCAACACCATCAAAGACAAAGAGACCCAAATCAAAAAGTTGCAAGCTGAAATTCAGGAACATCAACAAAAATTGGGTAAATTGGACGGCGAAATAAAGCAGGCCGACGCATCAATTGCAAACACAAAAAATGACTTCTTTGCATCTTACCAAAACCTGGTAAAACAAATCCAGGGGGACATTAACAAAATGCAAGAGTATTTAAAATAAGGAACAGCACAGAAATAAATTGAGCCGTCGTTTTTCAAAAAGATGACTAAGCGGTTCACTTTAAGCGTGTCAGCTATTTGGAAAACCACAAAGACGACTCAATTTATTTTTTGCGCAATACTAATACTACACGAAAAATCATCACTGTACTACATGGATAAGACACCGTTAAAATCAAAATCATTCTGGAAACGCCCCGAGGGTGTCACTGGTCTCATTTTTCTGGCCGCACTTGTTGCGGGTGGAGCTTACTTATTGACTACCGTTAACTGGGCCGCAATTTTTGCCAATACACTTGCGCTTGCCGGTACACTAGGTATTCTTGGTATCATCGTTTATATGGTATTGGACCCAAAAATGAGAGCTTTAGTTGGCTTTGGATATAAAAGTATTATGCGTTGGATTACCGGCATATTTGTCCGTGTAGACCCTATTGGCATTCTGAAATCTTATGTAGATGAGCTGCAAGGCAACCTTCGTAAGATGAATAAGCAGATAAGTCAACTACGGGCCCAGATGCATAAGTTGAAGGAGATCATCGTCAACAATCAACGAGAAATCCAGAGCAACCTCCAACTGGCCAGCAAGGCCAAGGCTACTCAGAAGACCAATGTCATGATCCTCAAATCTCGGAGGGCTGGCCGTCTCAAGGAATCTAACCTCAAGTTAGAAGATCTCTATAAAAGGATGGAAGTGCTCTATCGCGTACTCACCAAGATGTATGAAAACAGCCAGATTCTGGCAGAGGATATAAAGGACCAGGTTGCTGTAAAAGAACAAGAGCGTAAGGCTATACACGCCTCCCACTCCGCTATGAATTCCGCGATGAGCATCATCTCTGGCGACCCCGACAAGCGTGCTATGTTCGACATGGCAATGGAAGCTGTCACCGAAGATGTCGCGAATAAAGTAGGTGAAATGGAACGCTTTATGGAAGTCTCTGCCAACTTCATGAACTCCATCGACCTCCAGCAAGGAGTCTTCGAAGAAGACGGCTTGAATATGTTGGAAAAATGGGAAAAGGAAAGTACTTCTTTCATTTTAGGCGAAGAAAAGTCATCCCTTTTGCTTGAAGCAGAAGATGATAATAATATCCTTGACCTCAATGCTCCCGTAACAGAAAAAGTAAGAGCTACGGGTCACCGTAATCAATATGATAATTTTTTTGAGTGACCTGATGTCTTAAAGAAGGTCTGAAGATAGCATAATCATCATATCTCCTTTATTATAGATCATTTGTTCATAAACACCATCACACTTAATGGCTAAACTAACCACGTTTTCGAAATTACTCATCGTATTTTTAGTTGTAGCAGGTGCCTTTTTCGGCATCCGATATGCTACCAACTCTGGCTTAATAGGTAGCGGCACCAATAATCAAGGCAACAATTCTTCCTCGGAGCCTAGCCGCAGTAGCAGCTCCAATAGTGATGATGTTATCAAGATTGGCGTTGTTACCTGGGGTGGCTATGCCGGTGGTCAATACTTCAATGAAGGCTTTGCTGCCAATACCGCTTCGCGGTTTTCAAAAGAATACGGGATTGACGTAGAGTTTGTCCTTAACGATGATTTTGATGCCTCACTAAATGCTTGGAAAGCTGGCGAAATAGACCTGCACTGGTATACCATCGACGCTTTTCCTACTATTCTCCCAGGTTTAGAAGCTTTCGACCCCGTAGCCTTATTCCAGGCCGATTGGTCGAGGGGTGGTGATGCTATCGTCGTTCGTCGTGGTATCCGTACAGTAGCTGACCTCAAAGGCAAGAAAATTGCCGTAGCTGAACTGACACCTTCCCATTCCTTCCTGATCTGGTTGCTTGATGCCGGTGGTTTGAGCATTGACGATGTCGAGATCGTCAAGCAAGCTTCAGCTATCGACGCTGCCGCCGCTTTCAAAAGCCAGCAAGTGGATGCTGCTGTTGTTTGGAGCCCTGATGATGAGCTATCAATCCGTGCCGTCCCTGGCTCTAGAGTACTGGAAAGCACACGCTCTGCGTCTAACATCATCGCTGACTTCTTTTTTGCAAAGCGCGAATACGTCAATGCTAATCGTGATAAGCTTCAAAAGCTTTACGAAGGATGGATGCGTGGTGCCGCCGAAATCAATGCCAGTGCTTCTGCGAAAGGGAAAGCAGGTAAAATTCTTGCCGAAGGACTTGGTATCCCAGAAGCCGATGCCATTGCTGCCATTGACAATGTTCGTTTGGCAACGCATGGTGATAACCGCAACTTCTTTGGCCTAAACACCGACTTCCAGGGGGTTGATGGCAATGGCCTCTATCTACGAATGACAAATGAATACCAAAAATTAGGTGTTATTGATGGCAAAGTTCCTAACTGGCGCCAGATAAGCATGCCTACCCTCATACAACGGACAGAGCTGAGTGGCCCTGACAACGAAGCAGAAGCAAGCAAAACTTTCACCAAGGTAGAAGCTAGCGAAGCTAAAGAGCTTGAAGCTATTGCTTCTAAGCCCGTAAGTATCAACTTCCGTACTGGAGAGCACGTTCTGGACGAAAATGCCAAATACATCATCGACCGGGAATTTGTAGAAATCGCCAAAGCTTTCGCCAATGCCCGTATCAGAATTGAAGGAAATACCGATAATGTAGGTTCTCGAACCAGTAATATTAAGCTTTCAGAGCTTCGTGCACAATCAGTAGCCAATTATCTGATCAAGGAACACAACATGTCTCCTAACCGCCTGATTATTGTAGGTAACGGCCCCGACAAGCCCCTTTCCAGCAATAATACCCAAGACGGTAAAGCTAAAAACCGCCGGACAGACTTCCAGCTCGTTCGCGAGTAAGAATTCTCAGGATTAAATAAAAGCGGCACGAAGCCCCAACGAAGGATCAAAACTTCAAAGGGTCTCGTGCCGCTTTACTTTTTTTAGGCCCTCCACATATTTTAAACAATACCCCTCCTCTCCTACTCGTTTAGCCCCCGTAGCCAACTATCCAACGATGAAGAAATCCTTTCTGGCCATTACGGCCCTTTTCTGTTCTACTATTATTATTGCTCAATCCTATGATCTTGCCGCCGGAGTCCGGCTAGGTACCGACCTAGGTATCAGTGCTAAATTACGTCTCCCTCCAATTGATGAAAATTTCACGCTAGAGACCATTTTACAAACGAGTCTGGAACGAGAGGAAGGAATGCTCACGGTGCTCGGAGAACAACATTTCCCCCTGATCACTCGCCGTGTCAACCTTTATGCAGGTATTGGCGTGCACGCCGGCTGGCTAGAGAATGATCCTGACAGAGTCGGAGATTACAAAGCTCCTGCCGGTATCAGCTTTATCGGCGGCGCTGAACTCAACTTCAAAAATATCAATATCAGTACCGACTTCAAACCTGCCGTCAATCTAAGCGGTGGCGAAAAGCGGATGTATAGTCAAACAGCTATCACCCTCCGCTACATCCCCTTCAAGCGGTACGACATCTTTGAATCCCCCCGCACAAAACGCAAGCGCAAACGCCAAAAAGCCCGCGATCAACGTCGGCAAGATCGTACTACCAACGGCAAAAAAAGCTGGCAATTCTGGAAGAAAGGGTAAACACTCCTTATCATTCATCTGGGGTCGTGCCGGTAGTAGCGTTGCTTCGCAATCGCCACTACGGCACCAGGCTGTCCGCTCTTTCCACCCCAAAGGTGCGGAACCGCTTCCATCCTTCGCCCTTGCCCCCTCCGGGCCCCGCGCTCCGGCCTCACGGCCTGCGCACTGATTTTTGGGTGGTACTCATGCTAAATTCGTGAATTTAGCCTGTACAAGCTCGCCCTTAAATGTCCTTATAATCCCTCATATGGTTCAAAAAACCCTTCAGTGCTTGGTGGTTCAATATGCTTGGTGGTTTAGATATCTGGTCGTTCAAAAAAAATCACCCTTCTAAATTTCGTGAACTCAGCCTACGCCAGCTGATTGTCTCCCCCCTTAAATGCCCTTATAATCCCTTATATGGTTCAAAAAAAACTTCAGTGCTTGGTGGTTCAACAAAAAACGGCAGTCCCCATTTCCAGGAACTGCCGCTTTTGTTTTACTATATCTGTACCATCGAACCAGCTAACGATCCAACAGTCCAACCT